>NZ_DBHD01000219.1:0-9312 GCF_002296025.1 Microbacterium sp. UBA837 | reverse complement strand
CACGAAGATCAACGAGCCCGGTTCACCCCTGAGCGCCGCCGCCGTCGCAGCCCTTCACGACGTCGTGGCCGCGGAGGCCCCCCGGGCGAGCTGGGTGGTTCTTGCCGGTTCGCTCCCCCCGGGCGCCGATGTCGAACTGCTCGCCGATCTGGCGCGGACGGCACGGATCGCAGCGCCCGCCGTCCGAATCGCGGTAGACACCTCGGGCGCGCCCCTTACCGCGCTGCGCACCGCGGGCGTGCGGATCGATCTGATCAAACCCAACCTCGAAGAACTCGCCGAGCTGACCGGGTCGAACCCCGCGACTCTAGGCACACCGGAGGCCGTGGCCAGCGCGTGCACGGCACTGCGGGCCGACGGTATCGCCGCCGTGCTGGCAACGCTCGGCGCCGCCGGCGCGGTCCTCGCCTCGGCCGATGGCGCCTGGCACGCCACCCACCCGCCGGTGATCGCCCGCAGCACCGTCGGCGCTGGCGACTCATCCTTGGCCGGCTACCTCATCGCCGACGCCGAAAGGCTCTCGCCTGCTGCGCGCCTAGCACGCGCCGTGGCCTACGGCTCGGCCGCCGTTTCCCTACCCGGGACCACCATCCCGCGCCCCACAGACACCCGCCCTGACCAGGTCACGGTCACCGAGATACACCTGCCCGCCACGGTGACAGCACCGTGACGTTCATCAAAGGAGAGAACATGTCAATCATCACCCCGGAGCTCGTCGCTCTCGATGTCGCGTTGGGCGCGACATCCGGGGACGTCATCGATGCCCTCAGCACCATCGTCGCCGGCGCGGGTCGCGCCACTGATGCCCACGCGCTGGCGGCAGACGCCCACGCCCGTGAGGCGCAGACCTCGACCGGCATGCCCGGCGGGATCGCGATACCCCACTGCCGCACGGCTGCCGTGACGGAGCCCACACTCGCGTTCGCACGCCTGTCGGATCCGGTGGACTTCGGCGACGATGACCCGAGCGATCTCGTGTTCTTCATCGCCGCGCCGATCGGAGCCGACACCGATCACCTCGCGATCCTCTCTACGATCGCCCGCGCGCTGGTGCGCGAGGAGTTCGTCGACGCGCTCCGCGCCGCGACCTCGGCCCCCGAAGTCGTCAGCCTGATCGACGAGGCGATCGCCCCGGCGCCCGCCGCGACCACCGCGGCCCCGGCGGCGTCGGATCAGCGCGTGCTCGTCGCCGTCACCGCCTGCCCGACCGGCATCGCCCACACCTACATGGCAGCCGACGCCCTCGTCGCCGAAGCGAAGAAGCGCGGCATCCGACTCGAGGTCGAGACACAGGGCTCGAGCGGGTCGACCGCCCTTGATCCTGCCCTCATCGCCGCCGCCGACGCGGTGATCTTCGCCGTCGACGTGGACGTGCGCGATCGGGCACGCTTCGCCGGAAAGCCCGTCGTCCAGGGGCCCGTCAAGCGAGGCGTCGAAGCTCCCGGAGCCATGATCGATGAGGCGTTGGCCGCGGCCGCGAACCCGGATGCTGCGCGGGTCGCGGGTACCGAGACCACGACGGCGACAACCGATACCGCCAGCGAACACGCCGGGCGCAAGCTGCAACGCTGGCTGCTCACCGGCGTCAGCTACATGATCCCCTTCGTTGCCGGCGGTGGCCTGCTCATCGCCATCGGCTTCGGCCTCGCGGGATACGACATCAATGCGACGGCCAGCGACATCGTCGCGTCGTCGTCCCTGTGGAACCTTCCCGACGGCGGTTTCTGGACGTATATCGGCGCCGTCGCCTTTGTCATCGGTGCAGCTTCCATGGGCTTCCTGGTCCCCGCGCTTGCGGGCTTCATCGCCTACGCAATGGCCGACCGCCCCGGCATCGCACCGGGATTCGTGGTCGGCACGATCGCCGTCATGATGAACGCCGGCTTCCTCGGCGGCATCGTCGGCGGCCTCCTCGCGGGCCTCGTCGCAGCCTCGCTCACCCGCATCCCGGCACCCCGCTGGCTGCGTGGCCTGATGCCGGTCGTCATCATTCCGCTGTTGGCATCGATCGCCGCATCCGGAGCCATGATCCTCTTCCTCGGCGGACCGATTGCCTGGCTGATGACGACACTGACCGATTGGCTCAACAGCCTGACCGGCGTCGGGATCGTGCTGCTGGGCGTCATCCTTGGCCTCATGATGTGCTTCGACCTCGGCGGACCTGTCAACAAGGTCGCTTACTCGTTCGCCGTCGCGGGCCTCGGCGCTGCGTCGTTGGCCAACCAGGTGCCTCTGGAGATCATGGCTGCCGTCATGGCATCGGGCATGGTGCCGCCGCTGGGACTCGCTCTTGCCTCGACGGTGCTTGCCCGCAAGCAGTTCACTCCCGTGGAGCGCGAGAACGGTGTCGCGGCGTGGCTGCTCGGTGCATCCTTCATCTCCGAGGGTGCGATCCCCTTCGCCGCAGCCGACCCGCTGCGCGTCATCCCCGCATCCATGCTCGGTGGCGCCGTGACCGGTGCGCTCTCGATGGCCTTCGGGGTCACCTCGCAGGCACCCCACGGTGGAGTCTTCGTGCTCTTCGCCGTCGGGAACATCCTGTGGTTCCTGCTGTCGATCGCGATCGGCGCCGTCATCACCGCTGTCGCGGTCATCGGCCTCAAGCGCATCGGCCGCCGGCCGAGCGCCGCGACTGTCGAGGCCGCGGGAGCTGCCGACGACACCGAGGCCAGCGGCGTGCTCGCCAGCGGCGCAGCCCGGGCCTGAGAACTCACGATGCCCCGGCCGTCGGGTGCGGCCGGGGCATCGTGTATCTGCGTCAGTCGGCGGTGAGTCCGCCCAGCAGGCTCTCGAACGAGCGTCCCTCACCGAGGTAGGTCGCCGGGTCGAACGGGTCCTCACCAACTGTCGCGCCCCGACGGGCGACGGCATCCGCGAGCTCTCCCGCGGCCCGCTCAGTGCGCGAACGTAGCGAGGATGCTCCCTCGCCGCCGGCCCAGTCTTCCGATGCCGCGAACACGGATGTTGAGACCGGGTTGGCGTGCAGGTAGGTGAACAGCGGGCGCATCGCGTACTCGAGTGCCAACGAGTGGCGTGGTGACCCGCCGGTGGCTGCCAGCAGCACCGGCATCCCCCGCAACGAGTCCGGATCCAGGATGTCGAGGAACGACTTGAACAGACCGGAGTAGCTCGTCGTAAAGATGGGCGTGACGGCGATGAGGGCGTCTGCCGAGGTCACGGTCTCGATCGCCTCAGCGAGCCCCCGGCGCGCGAACCCGGTGAGGAGATTGTCGGTGATCGCATGAGCGTGCTCGCGCAGCTCGATCACATCCGCCCCGACCTCGATCTCACGCTCTGCCAGCTGTGCACGAACGGCCTCCGCCAGCCTGTCGGCAAGCAGCCTCGTGGATGACGGGTTCGAGAGCCCCGCGGTGACGACCGCGATGCGGCGCGTGGTCATCTCACGCCCCCTGACGTGTCGCTGCGGCACCGAATGCGGCACCTGCAAGCGGCGCGCTGTCACGGTACGGGGAGCCGCCGGTGACGTTGTCGCCGCGGTTGGGCCGCGGCCGAGCTTCACGCGCTCCCCCGGCCGCTGCTACCAGGCTCTCGTGTGTCGGAGCGTCGGCGACGCCTTCCGGGCGATCCTTCGCGAGCTCCTTACGGAGCACCGGTACGACCTCGCCGCCGAGCATGTCGAGTTGCTCGAGAACGGCCTTCAGGGGCAGGCCCGCGTGGTCGATCAAGAACATCTGGCGCTGGTAGTCACCGAAGTGCTCCCGCATCGCCGCGTACCGATCGATGACCTGCTGCGGCGAACCCACCGTCAGCGGCGTCATTTCGGTGAAGTCCTCCAGGCTCGGTCCGTTGCCGTAGACCGGCGCGTTATCGAAGTATGGGCGGAATTCGCGGACCGCCTCCTGGGAGTTGCGGTGCATGTATACCTGCCCGCCGAGCCCGACGATCGCCTGCTCCGGGGTGCCGTGTCCGTAGTGTTCGAACCGCTCACGGTAGAGGGCGACCAGCCGCTGGAAGTGCTCCTTGGGCCAGAAGATGTTGTTCGCGAAGAAGCCGTCGCCGTAGTACGCGGCCTGCTCGGCGATCTCAGGGGTGCGGATGGAGCCGTGCCAGACAAACGGGGGAACGCCGTCGAGCGGCCGCGGCGTCGACGTGAAGCCCTGCAGGGGCGTGCGGAACTGGCCCTGCCAGTCCACGACATCCTCGCGCCAGAGTCGGTGAAGCAGTGCGTAGTTCTCGACGGCAAGGTTCAGGCCCTGGCGGATGTCCTTTCCGAACCACGGATAAACCGGGCCCGTATTGCCGCGACCGAGGATGAGGTCAGCCCGGCCACCTGAGACGTGCTGGAGCATCGCATAGTCTTCGGCGATCTTCACGGGGTCATTGGTCGTGATCAGGGTCGTGGCAGTCGACAGCAGGATGCGCTCGGTCTGGCCCGCGATGTAGGCGAGGGTCGTCGTCGGCGAAGAAGACCAGAACGGCGGGTTGTGGTGCTCGCCCAGGGCGAAGACGTCAAGTCCCACCTCCTCGGCGTGCTTGGCGATCTGCAGCGTCGCCCGGATCCGCTCAGCCTCGCTGGGGGTGTGACCTGTCGTGGGGTCTTCCGTAATGTCGCTGACGGTGAAGATCCCGAACTGCATCTGGCTCATCGTGCTCTCCGCTCTCGGTCGCGGGGTATGCGGCCGATCTATGCAAGTGAATGTATCTTGTGCAACGCGGTGCCGGCGAATCTATTCCCCGGCATCGACAGGATCGGGCAGACCGTCGACCTCGGCAAACATCGCGAGCATGTCGCGCACCAGCTGATGGGGCGCCGTCTCGCACGGGCTATGTCCCGTTTCGTAGACCGCCACTTGCGCGCCGATGCGCCGCGCGTACGCGACGTACTGCTCGGTGGGCCACAGGTCATGTGCCCCCGTCGCGACGAGCGTGGGCACGGATGCCGCGCGCACCGCATCCGCGACATCCGGCATCCGCATCATGAGCCCGACGATGTCATCGACGCTTTCGCGACGGGTCAGAGCGAATCGCGCACGAACGAAGGCGATGCGTTGCGGGGGGACCCGGTTGAGGTTGTTCCGGATGCCCCACAGCAGGAGTGAGGCGCCGCTTCGCGGGCCCGCGAGACTGCTGAACCGGCCGATTCGCTTCACGCCCCGGAATACCTGCCCGGTGGCGGGCGGAGTGGACAACAGGGTGAGTGTTGCGAACAGTTCCGGACGCTCGGCGACGATCAGCTGAGACACGAGTCCGGCAAAGGAGTACCCGAGCACGTGGGCGCTCGCGCCGTTCTCAAGGACGGCGGTCAGGTCTTCGATGAACAGCGGATAGTCGTAGCGGGTCCGGGGCGGATCGAGGTTCTCGGGGCCGGCATCCCTCGACTCGTACTGGCCCGCAAGGTCGTACGCCTCCACACGGTAGCCTGCCTCGGCGAGGAGCGGCAGCATGAGCGTGAAGTCCTCTTTGGAACCTGTCACGCCGGGAAAGAGCACCACCCGTCCGCGCGCGCCGCTACCGAGACTCACCCGTGCGAGCTTCCCGCTCGGGGCATCGAACTGGTCACGCACAGTCCCGGCGGGGAAGACCCGCCAGTCGAGGTCGGGAATCGCCGCATCCCGCTCGCGGGCGTCATCGGTAAGCGTCATCGACGCCCGAGACTACTCCAGCAGCGCTCGCGCAGGCAGTATTCCGGCCTACGAGAACAGCGCGGCGCCGACGAACGAGCCTTCCGAGGGCGCCGGCGGGATGGCCCAGATGCCCGATCCGATCGTGAGGAGATACTCCATCATGAGGTCGGTTGCGACCGAGCGCTGCACCGTGATGAACCGATCCGGCGAGCGCACGTAGCCGAGGAAGAACAGCCCAGCATCCAGCCTGCCGAGCACGGTGTTTCCATCGACGTAGTTGTAGCCGCGACGCAGCATCCGGATGCCGCCGTTGTGGTCGGGATGCGCCCGCGCGACGTGGGATGCAGGGTCGATGGCGGTTCCACCGGATGCCGAGAGCGCGGCGAAGTCAGGAGCGGTGAACTCGTCGCCTCCGCTCAAGGGGGCACCGCTGCCTTTGGCGCGGCCGGTGATCTGCTCCTGCTCGATGAGGCGAACCCGGTCCCACGTCTCGATCTTCATCGCGATCTTGCGGGCGACGAGATACGAGCCCCCGGCGAGCCAGGCTGGGCCATCCTCGGACGAGACCCAGACGTGCTCGGCGAGCGCATCCTCGTCGGTCGCCAGGAGGTTGGCGGTGCCGTCTTTGAACCCGAAGAGATTTCGCGGGGTCTGCTGCTGCGCTGACGTTCGTGAGGTGCGACCGAACCCGAGCTGCGACCAACGGAGGCGCGCTCGTCCAAACGCGATGCGGCTGAGGTTGCGCACGGCGTGCACGGCGACCTGCGGATCATCGGCACAGGCCTGGATGCACAGGTCGCCACCGGTGTGGTTTGGGTCGAGGTCGTCACCGAGGAACGGTGGCAGGGGCGCGAGCGCCTCAGGCGCCTGGGCTGCGATTCCGAAACGATCTGCTCCGTCCGCGGTGCGGAACAGCGTAGGCCCGAAACCGAAGGTGATGGTCAGATTGCTCGCCGGCAGCCCGAGCGCCTCACCGGTATCGTCCGGTGGCGCCTCCGGTGAGCCGCCCACGGCTCCGGAGGCGCTGACCTCGAGCCCGAGCATCATTCTCGACGCGGCATAGCTCCAGTCCTGGAGCAGTTCGACCAGTTCCTCGCGGCTGGTCGTGTCCATCACGTCGAAGGCTGCGAAGTGAAGGTGGTCTTGCACCTCCGTCGTGATCCCGGACTGATGCTCCCCGAAGAAGGGGTGCGTGTCGGCGCGCGGCGCGGCCTGCGCGTCCGAGACGCGCGCCACCACCGCGGCGCCGCCGACGCCGACGGCGACCCCCGCGGCGCCGGCACCCAGCGCCAGGCCGAGCAGGCCTCGCCTGCTCAGCCCGGCCACCGGGCGTTCCTGCGATGCAGGATTGGTCATACTCACTCCAGGACTGTCACCGTCAGCTGCGACAGCGGCTCGGCGAGGGTGTTGATCTGGTCGGACAGCGTGCGCTTGTCAGCCTCCGTCAGTGTGCCGTATGAGACGAATCCGTCGCTGAGCGAGCCGAACTCCGCCAGCTCCGCCTCCAGCTGAGCGTATCCATCGTCGATCAGCGCGACGAGTTCCTCCCCGTCGGGGCCACTCGAGAGCGCGAAGTCGCGGACGAGTGAGAAGGCCATCTTCGACCCCTCGACGTTGGCGGCGAAGTCGTACAGGTCGGTACCCGACCACCAGTCCTCCTCGCCGCTGATCTTGCCGGTCGCTACCTCATCGAGCAGGGCGATTGCGCCGTTGGAAACGCCCGCGATGCCCTGCGACTCGAGTGTGTCCACGAACTCCTGACCGTGCACGTAGTCGTACAGTTCCTGCACATCGGCGATGAGCAGGTCACCGAAGTCAGCCCGCTGCTCGGGCGTCGACGGCGCCCAGTCCTGCCATGCCAGGGTCACACCATCGGAGTTGAGGGCATCGGTCGCGGGGACCCAGAGATCCTTTTCGATCCGGTGGAAGCCCGTCCAGTCGATGCCGTCCGCGACGGCGTCGACCTCACGGAAATCGATGCGGGGGTCGAGGTCACCCAGCGCCTCTGCCACGGGCTCGATGCGCTCGTAATACGCGCGCACCTGCGGGAACATCGCGCGGGCGGTGTCGTCGTCGCCCGCGACATAGGCTGCGACGAAATCGTCGACGGCGGGAACGAGCTGACCCACCTGATCCTTCACGAATGCCGCGTACAGATCCACCGCCTGCTGCTTGAGTTCGGCATCCTGAGCGTCCACCTCGACTGCCTCACCGGTGACGGCGAAAGCCGCGCGGCCCACGCCATCGCCGATCATTCCCGGTTTGCACAGCGTGTAGTAGTCGCCGGGCTGGGCCAGAACCGTGAGAGTGCGCGATGCGCCGGGGGCGATGTTCTCGACCTCGCCGACGATCCGTAGCCCGTCGCTGGCGAGCAGATAGAACTCTGTGGTCTCCGAGCCTGCGTTCGTCACCGCGAAGTTCAGCGTGCCACTGGCAGAGCTGGCAGAGGAGATCTCGCACGAGTCATCCGTCGAGGTGACGGTGAGCGCGTCGCCTGCTGCCTGATCGGCGCGGGCCACGCAGCCAGCGAGGACGAGGGAGCCGACCGCGGTCGCGGCGACCAGGGTGAGGCTACGAGAGAGGGTGTTCATGGGTCTCCTTGCTGTGGGGACTGAGAGCGGACGAGTGAAGGTTCGAGTCGGCCGTTTCCGTCGTGGGGCCGGCGGTCGGCGGTGCAGGCGCCGGAGACGGCGACGCGGTGACCGCGCGCACGAGGAAGAGAGCGCCGACGACCCCGACGTAGAGCATCCATGCGATCACTTGCAACCAGCTCATGCGGGCGGTGAATCCGATGGTTGCCTGCAGGATGACGGCAGCCGGGCTCGTGGGGTCGAACGCGGTGGTGAGATCAAAGGCCCAGCCGAACGGGAATCCTGACCAACCGACCGCGACGACTCCGTCCACGACGGGCGCGAGAACTGTGTTCGGACCCGGGAGGACGCCCGCCTCCTGCAGATCTCCGATGCCGTAGGCCAGCACGCCCGCCGCGACCACGATCAGGAATGCGCCGGTCCAGGTGAAGAAGAGGCGGAGGTTCAGGCGCAGCATCCCGCGGGCGACGAGCCAGCCGAGGACTGCCGCGCACAGGATGCCGAGCACGGCACCGGCGAGCGACTCCGGCGCGTTACCGAACGATTGCACCATCGACCACAGCAGAAGCGTCGTCTCCACGCCCTCCCGGGCGACCGAGACGAACCCCAGAACGACGATGCCCCACAGTCCGCCGGTCGCGATAGCCCGGTCGACGCCGCTGCGCAGTCCGCTCGCGAGCGTTCGCGCGTGGTTCTGCATCCAGAAGATCATCCAGGTGACCATCGCGACAGCCAGCAGGGACAGCAGTCCCCCGATGATCTCCTGCGCTTCAAAGGTCAGAGCGTAGGCACCGAACGTGAAGAAGGCTCCGATCGCGAGCGCCAGCGCAATCGCACCCGCGACCCCCAGCCACAGGCGCGGCAGCACGTCGCGGCGCCCCAGCTGTGTGAGATACGCCACCAGGATGCCGACGACAAGCGCCGCTTCGAGCCCTTCGCGAAGGCCGATCAGAAAGCTAGCGAGCACGCGGATCCTCGGGGTGAATTCGGTAAGGCTTACCTAAGCCATCCGAGAGACTACTCCCCCGCCCCTCGGCTGAGCAATTCCCACCCGCACCCCCACATCAACGACGAAGGGCCGCCCCACACCGTGGGACGACCCTTCGAGAAAGCGATATACGCGGTTCGCGCTTAGC
>NZ_DBHD01000146.1:8993-9878 GCF_002296025.1 Microbacterium sp. UBA837 | reverse complement strand
GGTGCACCCGGATGCCGAGATCACTGCATCCATCGAGCGCGCCGGTGCGAACGGGACGACCGCCGTCGTCGTCGCATGGGACGGGAAGGCTCGCGGCATCCTGACCGTCGCTGACTCGGTGAAGCCCTCGAGCACTGCCGCCGTCGCCCGGCTGCGCGAGCTCGGGCTGGAGCCGATCCTGCTCACCGGTGACCACGACGCCGTGGCGCGTCGCGTGGCAGATGAGGTCGGCATCCGCGAGGTCATCGCCGGGGTGCTGCCCGCCGAGAAGGCCGCGCAGATCGAGGCGCTTCAGGCGCGCAGCCGAGTCGTGGCAATGGTGGGCGACGGCGTCAACGACGCGGCGGCGCTCGCGCAGGCCGACCTCGGTATCGCGATGGGCACGGGAACTGACGCCGCCATCGAGGCCTCCGACCTGACGCTTGTGCGCGGAGACCTCCTGGGCGCGGTCGACGCCATCCGGCTGTCGCGGGCGACGCTGCGCACGATCCGTGGGAACCTCTTCTGGGCGTTCGCCTACAACGTGGCGGCGATTCCGCTGGCTGCCCTCGGGCTCCTGAACCCCATGATCGCCGGTGCGGCGATGGCGGCATCCAGCGTCTTCGTCGTCGGCAACAGCCTGCGGCTCCGCCGCTTCCAGAGCATTGACCCGGCTGTCGGATCCCGCACCACACCCAACGAACGGAGCCCGCGATGAGCGACACCCTGGAGACGACCCCGCACGGGGCGACGGATGCCGAGCATGATGCCCACGGGCCGGCGGGCCATCACGGGTATATCGGCGACAGACAGCGCTACCTGAACCGGCTGAAGCGCATCGAGGGGCAGGCTCGCGGCATCCGTTCGATGGTGGAAGACGAGAAGTACTGCATCGACATCCTCACC
>NZ_DBHD01000146.1:0-8665 GCF_002296025.1 Microbacterium sp. UBA837 | reverse complement strand
CGGATCAGCTGTATTCGGCGACGTCGCTGACCCCGCGGGCGCGTCGCGCGAACACGACCGAGTCGACGGTCAGCACCGCGAGCGCCACCCACACGAGCGCGAAGCCGACCCAACGCTCGGGCGGCATCGGCTCGCCGAGGATCCAGGCCCCCGTGATGAACTGCATGATCGGCGCGATGAACTGAAGCAGCCCAACGACGGTGAGCGGCACACGCCGCGCCCCGGCGGCGAACAGCAGCAACGGCACGGCTGTCGCGGCGCCCGCGAGACTCACCAGCACGACATGCCAGAAACCGTATGCTCCGACGGAGAGACCAGTCGTCAGTGACGTGACCACCAGCAGCACGATCGCGAGCGGTGTGAGCCACGCCGACTCGAGGGTGAGGCCGCTGACGGCATCCACCGAGGGCCCGATCCGTTTCTTGATCAGTCCGTAGATGCTGAAGGATGCCGCGAGCGTCAGCGCCACCCACGGGACCGTGCCGTAGCCAACGATCGTGACGATGACAGCGATGCCCGCGATCGCGATCGCGATCCACTGCGTCAAGCGCAGCCGCTCGCGCAGCACGAGTACGCCCAGCAGCACCGTGGCGATCGGGTTGATGAAGTAGCCGAGGCTCGTCTCGATGACGTGACCCGACAGGGTCGCGAGGATGAACACCTGCCAGTTGACGTAGATGACAGCTCCGGCCAGCGCCGTCCAGCCGAGCAGCCGTGGCTGACGCACGATCGCGAGAAACGGCCGCCAGGCGCGCATGACGGTGAGCAGGAAGATGCAGAAGACGAGGGAGAGCAGGATGCGCCAGCCGACCAGCTCCCAGCCGGTGATCGGCGCCAGCAGGATGAAGTAGAGCGGCAGGAATCCCCAGAGGAAGTACGCCGAGAACGCGAAGATGCCGCCGACGAGCCGCTCGCGTGCAGCCTCTGCCGGCGCTTCCCGGGCCAGGTGCGCGGCATCCGATCCGGCGATCTCTGCCGCCCCAGATGCCGGAATGTCACCGGTCGCGGGCGCCGAGCCCCCATCTCCCGGAACCGATTCGCGCGCCACTCACTCAGCCTAGGGCGCGCCGGCGACCCTGCGGCGCGCGTCTGTCGCGCAGCCGCAGTGTCCTCCGGCCGAGTCTCGGCAGATTCCTGCCACGCCCCGCTGCGCGTGCTGCGCCCTGCCCAGCTTGCTGAACCCACACCTCCGTCGCCGAGCCCACAGGTTTCCGCGCGCGAATCGTGTGGGCTCGGCGGCGGTGCTGTGGGCTCGCGGGGATGGGGAACACAAAAAACAGACGGGGCCCGGATGCCGCAGCATCCGAGCCCCGTCGAAGAGTTGTCGACTCAGCGGACGACGACCGCCAGCACGTCGCGAGCCGAGAGCACCAGGTACTCGTCGGCGCCGAACTTCACTTCGGTCCCGCCGTACTTGCTGTAGATGACGCGGTCACCGACGGCGACGTCGAGCGGAACGCGGTTGCCGTTGTCATCGATACGACCGGGTCCGACTGCGACGACCTCGCCCTCCTGGGGCTTCTCCTTCGCGGTGTCGGGAATGACCAGACCACTCGAGGTGGTCTGCTCGGCCTCGACCTGCTTGATGACGATGCGGTCCTCGAGCGGCTTGATGGAAACCGACACGGGTCTACCTCTGCTTTCCTTGAGATACCAAGACTCGTTAGCAACCTCACACCGAGAGTGCTAACGCAAGTGTATTGAAGCTCTGGCACTCACGCAACGCGAGTGCCAATCCGGATGCCGTGACTTCAGCGCCCCCGCGCCCGACCGGCGACGCCCGATCCACCGGCGATGAGAGTCCTGTCATGCACGCAAACTTAACCTGGTATATGAATCATCTTTCAGTTACCGTGAGTGCCGTGCGATGACGCACCTCGGCATCCGCTCGCTGGAGAGGGATGCCCGTGCTCCGACCGGGACGACCGTGCGATGGCGCCCGGGGCGATGGCCGGGGCGCCGACGAAGGGATGACGCATGTTCTCTCGTGTCCGAAAGCGCGCAATCGGCGCGCTCCTGGCGGCCGGCTTGGCGGTGGCGGGCCTGGCCGTCGCAGCTCCCGCCGCTCAGGCGATCACCTGTCCCCCGGGATTCGAGACCCTGCCCGGCTGCACGAACGGCGGCGGTGGATCGGGTGGCGGCTCGACCGGCGGCACCGGCACGTGGACGACCGAGACGATCGCCGGGATGTCGGTGCGCCTGTACACCCCGACGACGGCTGCCGCCCTGCCTTCCGGTCGCGCGCTGATGATCTCGCTCCACGGATGCGTGCAGAAGGCATCCGATCTGCAGTCCGCGGGCAACTGGGCACAGACTGCTGACGAGTACGGCATGATCGTCGCGCTGCCGGATGCCCCGAACGGCGGAGTCATCCTCGGCTGCTGGGACTACTACGACGCGAATCACTCGCGCAGCGCGCCATCGCGCCACGACGACAACCTGCTTTCGCTGGCCTCGACACTCACCGCCCGCACGAGCCTCGATATCGACGCCGACCAGGTGTACGTCTCGGGACTTTCGTCCGGGGGCGGGCAGACGATGGTCATGGGATGCCTCGCGCCTGACGTGTTCGCCGGCATGGGCATCAACGCCGGACCGACGGTGGGCACCACCTCCGGTCAGATCTCGTCGGTGGCGGTCTCGAGGAACCAAGGAGTATCGACGTGCACGGGCTTCGCCAGCTCGGCATCCGGCGCCTTCGACACGCAGCTGACCTCGGTCGTCTACGGCAGCAATGACTCGACTGTCGCGCCCGGGTACAACACGCTGAACGGTCAGATCATGGCTGACATCTACGACGCCGATCAGACCTCGAGCTTCGGCCTGTCGGGCCTTGCCGGCACCAACACGTCGGGTTCGGGGACGCTGTACTCGGATGCCGAAGGGCCTCGGGTCTCCGTCATTCAGAACACCGGGCTCGGCCACAACTGGCCAGCCGGTGCGGGATCGGGCGGCTCGTACATCAGCGCGAACAGCATCGACTACCCGGCTTACGTGACGGAGTTCTTCTTCGACAACAACCGCCGCGTCGACCGGTCAGGCGAGCCGACACCCACACCGACACCAACCGGAACGCCGACACCGACACCGACGGTCACTCCTTCGCCGACGCCGACGGTCCCGCCGAGCGACTGCGTGACCGCAACGAACGCCGCCCACAAGGCTGCGGGGCGGGCCACCTCCTACGGGGTGAACCCCTACAACCCGTATTACGCGATCGGAACCCAGGACTACCTCGGTCTCGGCGACGCCACCGTGACGAGTCTGCAGCGCATCTCGGCATCCTCCTGGGATCTCGTAAGCAGCTGCAGCTGACACGGATGCCGCACCGGCCGCGTCGGTAACTCCTCAAGAATCGGCGGGTGGGGGTGACAATCGGCCGACGAAGCTCGATCCGCTGAGCCCGTTGAGGAGTTAGCAGCGCCCGCGCCTAGGGTGGATGGATGGACATCGCCGAGGTGCGGGCGCTGCTGACGCCGGCAGGACTCGAGCTGCTGAACAGCCTGGGCCCGGTCTCGTCCAGCGACGATGTGGCGCGCACCGTCTCAAGGCTGCGGGGCGCCGGGCACTCCCCCGACCTCGTATCGGCGGTGGTAACCCAGGCGCGGCTTCGCGAGCGGGCGCGGTCGAAGTTCGGCGAGTTCGCGGGACGGATGCTGTTCACCCGTGCCGGTCTCGAGCAGGCGACGCGCCTGTCGGTTGCGGCCCACCACGCGGGGCGGTTCCGTCGCGCGGACATCGAGCACGTCGCCGACCTCGGCTGCGGGATCGGCGGTGATGCGCTGGCGCTGGCAAGTCTCGGCATCCGTGTCGACGCGGTGGATGCGGACGAGGTGACCGCGGCCCTCGCAACCGTCAATCTCGCGCCGTTCAGTGCTGACGTCACCGTGCACCACGGGCTGGCCGAGGAGCAGGATCTCAGCGGCATCGAAGCTGTCTGGCTCGACCCCGCGCGACGCGAGGCGGGCGAGACAGGACGCGCACGCACCGAGGACTGGTCACCGTCGCTCGAGTGGGTGTTCGAACTCACCGGCCGAATGCCGGGGGGCGTGAAGCTCGGGCCCGGACTCGACCGCGATCGCATCCCCGACGGGTACGAGGCGCAGTGGGTGAGTGCCGACGGCTCGACGATCGAGCTCGTGCTGTGGTCGGGCGCGCTCGCGCGCGAGGGCGTGACACGGTCGGCCCTTGTCCTGCGGGGGCAGCACGCCGTCGAGCTCACGGCACCCGCCGACAGCGAGGACGAACCGGTGCGCCCGCTGGGGCAGTACATCCACGAACCCGACGGGGCAGTCATCCGTGCCCGCCTGATCGGGCAGGTTGCAAGGTCGCTGCGGGCGGGGATTCTGGCGGAGAAGATCGCGTACCTCACCGGCGATGAGGCGGTCACGAGTCCGTTCGTGCAGACCTTCCGGGTGCGCGAAGTGCTGCCGGCCGACACGAAGAAGCTTGCGCGAGCGCTGAAGGAGCGCGGTATCGGCATCCTCGAGATCAAGAAGCGCGGAGTGGATGTCGACCCCGCCGCACTCCGTCAGAGTTTGAAGCTGAAGGGCGAGGAGTCGGCGACCCTCATCGTGACCCGAATCGCAGGCTCCCGCGTCGCGATCCTCGCCGACCGCGTCCCACCCGCGGCCTGACCTGGCCTCTCGGCGGGCGACCCCTTCCGTTCAGTCGCGCCATCCTGCGGCCTCCAGCCCACCCGACCCGCAACACGGCGCGACCCAAGAACCACCTCCAGCCATCAGTCGCGCCAATCTGCGAGTGCGACACCCCCGAACCCGCAACACGGCGCGACCGAAGAGTCGGCGCACGCCGGACCGCAGCCCACGACGTGCGGTCAGGTCAGCACGGTCCAGGCGTAGAGGAGCCAGCCGGCACTGTAGAGGATGGAGACGCCGCCGAGCACGATCGCCCACACCGCGACCCGCCTGCTATCCCGCGGATGCCGCAGCGCCATGATGCCCGCCACGATCGCGACGATCCCGATGACAAAACCCCATCCAACGAACAGCGAGACGGCAAGGCCCACGATCGCGAACCCGAGGGCCCAGCCGGCGAACCCGCGGTCGAAGCTCGTTGCTTCAACCGGTCCAGCATCCGGCTCCCATCCGGGGCGATCCGGCGACGGATCCGGGCCGCTCAGGGTCGTCGGCACCTCGACCGGCGCCGTCGGGAACCGTGAGAACCCTCGAGAACGATCAGTCATCCCGCCTCCCCCGCGACCTGGATGTCGGTGATCGGCAGCGTCGAGTCGGCACCGAAGGCCATCGTCGACGGTGCACGCCCGGCCATGATCAGTTCCGAGGCGAGCGCCGCGATCATCGCCCCATTATCGGTGCACAGCGATAGCGGCGGAATCCGCACGGTCACCCCTGCCGCCTCCGCCCGCTCGAGGGCGACCTCGCGCAGCCGCCGGTTCGCGATGACCCCGCCGCCCAGCAGCAGCCGCGGCACGCCGTAGTCAGCGCAGGCGGCGAGCGCCTTCGTCACGAGCACGTCGACGACAGCTTCGCGGAAGGATGCCGCGACATCCGCTGTCGAGATCGCCTCCCCCGCGGCATCCTGCTGCTCGACCCAGCGTGCGACGGCGGTCTTCAGGCCCGAGAACGAGAAGTCGTACCGGTGCTCTGCCAGGTCGCTCGCGCGCGAAAGCCCCCGCGGGAAGCGAATCGCGTTTGGGTCGCCGGCCCTCGTGCCGCCGAGGCCGTCAGATCCGGATGCCGCTGCCCGATCGATCTCGGGTCCTCCCGGGTAGGGCAGTCCGAGGATGCGGGCGATCTTGTCGAACGCCTCGCCGGCGGCGTCATCCACGGTTTCGCCGAGCAGTTCGACGTCGCTCGTGAGATCGCGGACGAGCAGGAGCGACGTGTGCCCACCCGAGACCAGCAGCGCGATCGTCGGGTACTCCAGCGGCTCCGCCTCGGCGTCGAGGAGGTCGGCGGCGATGTGGCCCACGAGGTGGTTGACGGCGTAGAGGGGTCTGTCGAGCGCGACGGCGAGCGCTTTCGCGGCGCCGACGCCGACCATGAGCGCCCCCGCGAGCCCCGGTCCGGACGTCACGGCGACCGCGTCGATCTCGGCGAGGGATACCTGAGCTTCGGCAAGCGCCGTCTCGATCGCCGGCTGCAGGGCTTCGAGGTGGGCTCGCGCGGCGACCTCGGGGACGACCCCGCCGTACCGGGCGTGTTCGTCCATACTCGAGGCGATCGTGTTCGAGAGCAGGGTGCGGCCGCGCACGATGCCGATGCCGGTCTCGTCGCAACTGGTCTCGATCCCGAGGACGAGCGGTTCGGCGGCGCTCACGTGCAGACTCCCCCGGATGCCGCGGCAGCGGGCTCGATCCCGCTGGCCTCCCGCCGGGCGGCATCCCACCCCACGAGGTCGAGCTGCATGATGATCGCGTCCACATCGTCGGGCTGGTAATAGCGCGGGCGACGCCCGGTCTCGATGAAGCCCTCGCGGCGATACAGGCCCTGGGCTACCGGGTTGTCGTCGCGCACTTCGAGGAAGACGGTCCGTGCGCCCGCGTTGCGGGCGCACTCGAGAAGCGCGGCGAGCAGCATCCGTCCGCGGCCTGTGCCTCGCTCGGCGGCATCGAGCGCGATGGTCTGAATGTCGGCATCAGCTGCCCCTCGCACTGCGCGCACCCCGCCGTAGCCGATGATGCGGCCAGCTTCTTCGACGACGAGATACGACCCGTGCGGCGAGGCGAGTTCGCCGGCCATCATCGCCTCTGACCACGCGTCGGAGGGAAACGATGCCCGCTCGATTGCCATGATCGCGGCGAGGTCGGCGGCGGTTGCGGGGCGGAGGCTCATACGCCCACCTTCTTCGGCCCGGCGGATATCGTCACGTCGGGCGAGCGCAGGTACAGCGCGTCACGGGGCCCGGCCTCGCGTCCTGCCGCGAGCGACCGCGCGGCGACCAGTGCGACCATGGCCGCCGAAACCGCCGTCGTGTCGCGGCGCTCCGCACCAAGCCCGGCGAGCACGGCCTCGATCTCGTCGCGCGGGGTGAGGGCGGGTTCGGTGACCCGGACCGGCAGGCCGTCGTCATCCATGCCCTCGTAGACCGTGTAGGCGAACTCGCGGCGGCGGGCGTCGGTGACGATCGCGAAACGCTCGCCATCCGCCTCGCCGGTGAGGGCCTGATCGAGCAGGATGCCGAGGGCTGCGGGGTCGTGGCTGACCACCGGAACCACGGGGATGCCGCGCCCGAGCGCAAAAGTGCGGGCTGCTGCGATGCCAACGCGCAGGCCGGTGAACGGGCCGGGGCCCATACCCGCCGCTACCGCCGTGATCTCTGGACGCTCACCGGGTGTGCCGGCACCGGCGTGCCCGAGGGGTGCGTCGGCGCGCGCCGTGCCGAGCACGGTATGGAGCAGATCGCCGATGACTTCGGCGTGTCCGAGCGGGTTCGCGCTCGAGGCCTCGGCAAGCACCACGCCATCTACCTCGACGACCGCCACCGCGGTGCCGACCGAGGTATCGATGCCGAGAATCACCTATCCAGGGTATCCGCGCCCGGGCACCCGGCAGCTGCGTGCCGTTTGCAGGCTCACTTGCCGCCGCGGGCGTGTTTTGAGCGCGTGGCACCTGATTCATCCTGCGTTCGGCGCGGACGTGCCCGCCCGCGCGGTGGCGGGGGCGCATTGCCCGCGGCCCACGAGCCCGCGGGCCCCGCCGTCTCTGCCCCCCGTGCGCGGCTGAACGATGCATGAGCTGCACATCAATGCGCCGCGCATGCACAGAAGTGCCGCACACGTGGGATCAGCGCGCGAACCAGCGCCGAGCCCCGCCGATCAGGAGGGCTCGCGACGGATGCTGACAAGGCGCGGCGCGTCGGCGGCGAGGTCTTCCGTAGCCCGCGAGTACGTGCCGCAGGCGGTGTCGACGCCCGTACCATGCCACTCGCGCTGCAGCTCGACATCCCACCAGTGATCGCGCAGGCCCGACACCATCCCGCGCCCCCACTCGACCACGACGACCGAGCCGTCGTAGTCGATGTCGAGGTCATCGAGCTCGGCGGCAGAGCCCAGCCGGTACGCGTCAACGTGCACCAGCGGCGCCCCGCCGACGAGCGACGGGTGGGTCCGCGCGAGCACGAAGGTCGGACTCTGGATGGGGCCGCGCACGCCGAGCCCCTCGCCGATCCCGCGGGTGAGGGTCGTCTTGCCGGCGCCGAGGACCCCGGTCAGCACGACGAGGTCGCCCGGATGCAGCATCCGTCCCATCTGCACCCCGAGGGCGTGCATGTCGGCGGGGCTCGTGATCTCCCGGTCGCCGATCAGGGCATCCAAGCCGCTCACGACGACACCTGCCGCCGCGGCACGCGCGGACCGATCCGGGTCACGATCTCGTAGTTGATCGTGTCGGCGGCGCGCGCCCAGTCGTCGGCGGACGGGACGCCGAGCGTGGGGTCGCCGAACAGCACTGCCTCGTCGCCCACCGCCACCGGATGGTCACCGACATCCACGACAAACTGATCCATGGCGACGCGTCCGGCTACCGCGAACGGCTTGCCGCCGATCCAGACCGGCCCCCGCCCGGAGGCGTTTCGCGGCACCCCGTCGGCGTACCCGATCGGGATGAGCGCAAGGGTGCTCTCGCGCTGGGTGCGGTGCTGATACCCGTACGAGACGCCGTGTCCGGCATCCACGCGGCGC
>NZ_DBHD01000002.1:0-6453 GCF_002296025.1 Microbacterium sp. UBA837 | reverse complement strand
GTGCTCGATCACGTCATACTCCGCGGCAGGGTGCAGGTGTGCGTCGGCACGGATCTGCATCTTGAGCTCCCCCGCACCCCCGAGTTCGCTCGGGCAAACCTCGACCCGGAGGACCTGCGCGAACAGGTCGACCGGGCCGAGTCCTGAGGAGGTCGGTCAGCGAACCGTCACGGATGTCGTGACCGGCGTGGGATTGGCGAACAGGTCGAGGACGGGGCAGTGGGCGTCGACGACCTGGCGCAGCCGTTCGTACTCGGCTGCGCTCGCGTCGCCGCTCACCTCGATCGAGACGCGCACCTCGGAGAAACCGGGGCGGACGGTCTCGTCCTTGCCGAACAATCGAGCCGCATCGAGATCTCCCTCGGCCGTCACCTCGATGTGATCGAGCGCGATGCCGAGCGCGTGAGCGTAGAGGCGAAAAACGACCACCTGACACGCGGCGATCGCGCCGAGCGCGTACTCGACGGGGCTTGCAGCTGAATCGTCACCGGCAAGCGCGGCAGGTTCGTCGATGACGAACTCGTGTCCGCCGGCACTGACGCGGGTCGCAACGGCTCCCTCGCCGGTGCCGCGGACGCGATAGGTGAGGTGGGCGGCCGTGCGGTCGGCGTCGATCCGCGATCCCCAGGCGGATGCTGCAGCATCCAGGCGGGACGCGCGCTCGACAGCAAGGTCTTCGGAGGTGGGCGCGAGAGTTGTCATGACGCGACGGTAGTCCCGGTCAACGCATCCAGCGAACTCCGTCCGAAACGCAGGGTCACGCGAGGTCATATACCGTCACACCGCGTCAGCCGCCGTCACGCGACGCAACACTCCGTCACCCAGGTCACGCCTCGCGGGTGATCGTCACCTTCACCGACATGTCGCTCTTGAAGGGCCCCGCGTACACGCCCCGCACAGGCGGCACGTCGTTGTAGTCGCGGCCGCGTCCCACGAGCACGTGACGGTCTCCGATCTCGGTGTTGTTGGTCGGGTCGAAGCCCTCCCACGATCCCGAGAACCACTCCACCCAGGCGTGCGATTCTCCCTCGACGGGCACCCCGACCTCGGCGTTGGCATTCGGGTGCAGGTATCCCGAGACGTAGCGGGCGGGGATACCGACCTCACGCAGCGCCCCCAACACGATGTGCGCGATGTCCTGGCAGACGCCCTTGCGCGCCTCCCAGGCTTCTGCCCCGGTGGAGTGGACGCCCGTCACGCCGTGGACGTACTCGACGGCATCCCCGATAGCCATCGCTATAGCGTGAGCGGCCTGGCCCGGCTGATCGTGCTGCGCAGCAACTGCCCGGGCTATCTCCGCAACCTCCGGATGCGGCTTGGTGCGCGAGGTCTGGCCGAGCTGCTCGACGACCTCTACCGAACGCGCCGCCTCCCGGCGCAGCTGATCCCAGGTCATGTCTGCGTGCTCGAGCGGACGCGGGCGCACCTCCACGAGGGAGCGAGCGGTGAGAGTCAGGGAGGCGTGAGGCGACAGGATGTCGAACGAGGTCACCCGCGTGCCGAAGTAGTCGACGTACTGGTTCACCGACGTCGACGGTTCGATGTCGAGCGAAGCGCTCAGCACGAACTGGCTGTCGGTGGAACCCGGCAGCATCCGCGCCTCGTTGTACGAGGCCGAGACGTCCCCCTGGTACGCGAAGGCCGTCTGGTGTTCGATGCGCAGGCGCTTCATGAGATCTCTCCGATCCAGCTCGGCTCAGCCTGCGTCGGGAAGAAGCGCTGGCGGATCGCCTCCGACGCCTCGCGGGTGACGACCTGCACGCGCTCCATCTCCTCGGGAAGATCGCTGAGGATGTCGGCGACGGGCTTGTACTCGAGCTCGTTGCGGATCCGGCCGAGCGCTCGCAGAACGCTGCTGGAGTGCCCGACGCGGTCGGCACGCGGATCGATGGCCGACATGCACGCCTCTGCCTGCTGGATCGAGTAGATGATCGAGCGCGGGAACAGGCGGTCCAAGAGCAGGAACTCGGCGGCGTTGCGCGCACTCGGGATGCCCCGATAGGTGCGCAGGTATGCCTCGTAGGCGCCGCACGACCGCAGAATCGTCGTCCACGACGGACCGGATGCCTCGGTCAGCGACCGCGTGGCAAGGAGCCGAGCGGTCATGTCGGCCCGCTCGATGCTGCGCCCGAGTGTGAAGAACTGCCACGACTCATCCCGGCTCGTCGACGAGTCCACGACTCCGACCGCGAGCGCGGCGCGCTCGCGGGCCCACTGGAAGAAGTCGTGCACCTTGTCGGTCTGCAGACGCCGCGGCATCCGGGAGTTGGTGGTGTTGAGGCACTCCCAGAGCTCGGTCGAGACGATCTCCCGGGCCCGGCGTGCGTTCTCGCGGGCGGATGCCACCGAGTAGGCGATGCTCGAGGGGTTCATCCGGTCGACCGCGAGCCGCTGCAGCACGTCGTTACGCCCGACGACCTCGAGGCCGTCCGGCGGAACGGAGCCCATGACGCTCAGGAGCGACCGGCACGCGGTGTCTTCGTCGATCCAGGGATCCTCCAGCAGGAGCTGGAGGTGCACGTCGAGGATGCGGGCAGTGCCGTCCGAGCGCTCGATGTAGCGTCCGATCCAGAAGAGGCTCTCGGCGATGCGGCTCAGCATGGCGCACCATCCTGGGCCTGCTGCTGCTGTTGCTCTTGCTGCTCGGTGTGCGTGCGGGGACGATCCTGTGGCGAGTGCGTCGGCTCGGTCTGCTCGGGATAGATGATCGGGATCGCCTCGGTGACGGACGCCTGATCGGCGACGAGCCCGGCTAGACCGTGACCCTGCCCGTACTCGACGTGCGGCGGAGCATCGCCGCCGACGATCCACGTGTCTTTGGATCCACCGCCCTGGCTCGAGTTGACGACGAGCTGCCCCTCCGGCAGCGCCACGCGGGTGAGACCACCCGGGAGCACCCACACTTCGTCGCCGTTGTTGACGGCGAACGGACGCAGGTCTGCGTGCCGTGGCCGCACCCCGTCCTCCACGAGAGTCGGGATGGTCGAGAGCATGACGACCGGCTGGGCGATCCAGCCGCGCGGGTCGGCAAGCAGGCGCTTGCGAAGCTTCTCAAGTTCGGCAGGCGAGGCATCCGGGCCGACGACGAGACCCTTCCCGCCCGAGCCATCGACTGGCTTCACCACGAGCTCGTCGAGACGGTCCAGGACCTCCTCGAGCGCGTTCGGATCCTCGAGGCGCCACGTGTCGACATTCTTGAGGATCGGCTCTTCGGCGAGGTAGTACCGGATCAGGTCGGGCACGTAGGTATAGAGCAGTTTGTCGTCGGCGACGCCGTTGCCCACGGCGTTGGCGATCGTGACGTTGCCCAGGCGCGCTGCCAGCAGCAGGCCGGGAGCTCCGAGCATGGAGTCGGCGCGAAACTGCAGCGGATCGAGGAAGTCGTCGTCGACCCGACGGTAGATCACGTCGACGCGCTGCGGTCCACGGGTCGTGCGCATGAAGACCTTGCCGCCGATGCATACGAGATCCCGGCCTTCGACGAGCTCGACGCCCATGAGCCGGGCAAGCAGGGTGTGCTCGAAGTACGCCGAGTTGTAGACACCGGGGGTGAGGACGACGACGTTCGGGTCCTCGATGCCCGGGGGCGCCGAGGCACGAAGCGCGCCCAGCAGCTTGTTCGGATAGTCACCGACCGGGCGCACCCGCATCGACACGAACAGCTCGGGCAGCGTCTGGGCCATCACCCGCCGGTTCGAGATGACGTAGCTCACGCCGGATGGCACACGAACGTTGTCTTCGAGCACGCGCATCTCGCCGTGCTCATCACGGATGAGGTCGATCCCCGAGACCTGGATGCGCACTCCGTTGGCACTGTGAATCCCGGCAGCCTGCCGGTAGTAGTACTGCGAGGACGCGATGAGCGCGGCTGGCAGCACTCCGTCACGCACGCAGTGCTGCCGACCGTACGCGTCATCGAGGAACGCTTCGAGGGCCCGGACGCGCTGCGAGACTCCAGCCTCCACACGCGACCACTCGTCGTAGGGGATGACACGGGGCACAGCATCCAGCGGGAAGGGGCGTTCCTCACCCGCGAAATCGAACGTGACGCCTTGCGCGAGGTACGAACTCGCAAGCGAATCGGTGCGGCCGCGCAGCTCCTCTTGGGTCATCTGCGCGAGCGCCTGGTAGAGCTCGCGGTACGCCCGCCGCGACTCGGCCGACCCATCCTTTGCCGGCGCTGACGCGAACATCTCATCGAAGGGCGGGACGCCCGACGATGTCTTCCGCGTCGATGCGGTGGAGCCGTATCCGTCGAACAGGTCACCCATGGGTCGAGCCTAGTCGCGGCCGTGTTGCACGGGTGTTTCCTTCTTTCGGATTCCTTACGGACGGGCCGCACCCCCTCCGAACGCGGTTAGCCTCGGGAACGTGGGTGACACCCGACGCAGGCAAGACACCGCCGTCGCCGCTCTCGCAGGAGCCGCCGCGGCGATCCTCGGTGCGGGCCTGGGAGAACTCTCGGCGGTCTTGTTCGCTCCGGCATCCAGCCCGTTCGCCGTCATCGGCGGGGCGATCATCGATGCCGCGCCGCCGTGGGGCAAGGACCTCGCGATCGCCCTGTTCGGGACGAACGACAAGATCGCTCTGCTGACGGGCATCGGAATCGTCCTCGTGCTGCTGGCGGGAGTGGCCGGCATCCTGCAGCTGCGCAAGCCCCCGTGGGGCCTGGTCATTCTCGGCGCGTTCGGTGTCGTGGGCGCTGTCGTCGCCCTCACCCGCAGCGATGCCAGCGGGATCGCTTGGCTTCCCTCGGTCATCGCAGGCGTCGTTTCGGTCCTTGCGCTGCACTACCTCATCCGGGTACTGCGGCGCAGTGCGGCGCGCGATGACGAGGCCACCGACACGGATGCCGACACTCGACCGAGCCGCCGCCAGGCACTCGTGTGGATGGGCGGCGCAACCGCGGTCGGCGTTATTGCGGCAGTCGCCGGAAACATCGCACGCGGCGGGGCGCGAGCGGTGACGACCGTGCGCGACGCGTTGAAGCTGCCTGCGCCCGCGACGACCGCCCCGCCAATACCCGCGGGCGCCGAGCTCGACATCCAGGGGATCACGCCCCTCATCACGCCGAACGCCGACTTCTACCGCATCGACACTGCCCTGGTGGTTCCGCAGGTCGATCCTGCGACGTGGAGTCTTCGCATCCACGGCATGGTCGAGGAAGAGGTCGAACTCACCTGGGACGAACTGCTCGCGCTGCCGCTGGATGAGAGCACGACGACACTCACGTGCGTCTCGAACAACGTCGGCGGTGACCTCGTCGGCAACGCGGTATGGCTGGGTTACCCCATCCGCGAGCTGCTCGCCCGGGCTCGCCCGACGGCGGATGCCGACATGGTGCTGTCGACGTCGGTCGATGGGTTCACCGCGGGGACGCCACTGGAGGCGCTCACTGACGATCGCAATGCGATTCTCGCCATCGGCATGAACGGCGAGCCCCTTCCACCCGAGCACGGCTTTCCGGTGCGGATGGTCGTACCCGGGCTCTACGGATACGTATCGGCCACCAAGTGGGTCGTCGATCTCGAGGTCACGCGGTTCGATCAGGCCGAGGGCTACTGGACCCCGCGCGGCTGGTCGGAACTCGGCCCCATCAAGCTGCAGTCCCGTATCGATGTGCCCCGCTCGGGCGTCACCGTGCCCGCCGGCCAGACCGTCATCGCGGGCGTGGCGTGGCAGCAGCACGTCGGGGTAGCCGGCGTCGAGGTGAAGATCGATGACGGCCCGTGGCAGCAGGCAGAGCTTGCCACCGCGATCTCCGACGACACGTGGGTGCAGTGGAGCATCCCGTGGAACGCGACGGATGCCGGTCAGCACACCATCCGGTGCCGCGCCACGAACGTCAACGGCGAAACGCAGACATCCGATCAGGCCCCGCCGGCTCCGAACGGTGCGACCGGTTGGCACACCATCATCGCCAACGTCGCGTAGCACCCGCTTCCCGCATCCACCCCGTCCGCCGAACCCACACCTTCCGCGCCGAACCCACACCTTCCGCGCGCCAGAACGTGTGGGTTCGGGCAGGATGCTGTGGGTTCGCGCCTCGGGACAGGCCGGGCGCGGGGGTCACGCAGCGAGGACGAGTTTGAGCTGCTCGACTGCCCAGTCGATCTCGGTGGCACGGATGACGAGGGGCGGTGCGATCCGGATGGTCTGACCGTGCGTGTCCTTGACGAGCACGCCACGGGAGAGGAGCCGCTCGGCCACCTCTCGCCCGGTGCCGACGTGCGGATCGATGTCGATGCCTGCCCAGAGCCCCGCGACGCGGATCGCGGTCACCCCGTGCCCGACGAGGTCCGAAAGGCGCGACTCGAGGTGCTCCCCGAGTGCGCGAGCTCGCTCCTGGAACTCTCCGGTCGAGAGCATCTCAACGACACGCTCACCGATCGCGGCAGCGAGCGGGTTCCCTCCGAAGGTCGAGCCGTGCTCGCCGGGACGGATGACGCCGAG
>NZ_DBHD01000199.1:0-4618 GCF_002296025.1 Microbacterium sp. UBA837 | reverse complement strand
AAACGATCGGACTCACTCATCTAGGCTGAATGCCGTGATGCAGTACGACCCGCCTCGCCCCTGGATCGCCAGCTACGCGGAGGGGGTCCCCGAGGACCTCGATCCGGTCAGCGGGTCACTCGTCGACATCGTTGCGGCATCCGTCCGGGATTATCCCGATGCTCCCGCGCTGCAGTTCTTCGGACGTACGACGAGCTATCGGTCGCTCGACGAGCAGATCCAACGCGCTGCTGCCGCCTTGCACGCACACGGCGTCCGGGCAGGCGACCCGGTCGCGATCGTGCTGCCCAACTGCCCGCAGCACATCGTCGCGTTCTACGCGATCCTGCGCTTGGGAGCCGTTGTCGTCGAGCACAACCCTCTCTACACCCCGCGGGAACTGCGCAAGCAGTTCGAAGACCACGGCGCCAAGCACGCGATCGTGTGGAGCAAGGTCGTGCGCACCGTTCAGGAGTTCCCCCGCGATCTGCGTGTCGACACACTCATCTCGGTCGACATCACCAAGGCGATGCCCTGGACGATGCAGCTGGCACTCAAGCTCCCGATCGCCAAAGCACGCGAGGCGCGCACCGCCCTCACCGAGCGAGTCAGCGGTGCCGTCAGCTGGGATGACGTCGCGAGCCACGAGCCGCTGCCTGCCGCGCACCCGTCACCCTCCACCGACGATCTCGCGCTGATCCAATACACGAGCGGAACGACGGGCAACCCCAAGGGCGCGTCGCTGACACATCGCAACCTGCTCTCGAACGCTGCCCAGGCGCGAGCGTGGGTTCCCACGATCCAGCGCGGCGAAGGATGCGTCGTCTACGCCGTCCTGCCGATGTTCCATGCGTACGGACTGACGCTGTGTCTCACGTTCGCGATGTCAATGGGCGCCCGCCTGGTACTTTTCCCGCGGTTCGATCCCGACATGGTGCTCGAGGTCACGAAGAAGCATCCGGCGACCTTCTTGCCGCTCGTACCGCCGATCGCTGATCGACTCTTGAAGGAGTCTCAGCGCACGGGGATTTCGCTCGCGGGTACGGGCGTCGCGATCTCGGGAGCAATGGCACTCCCGCACGAACTCGTCGTGCCGTTCGAGGCCGAGACCGGCGGATACCTCGTCGAAGGTTACGGCCTCAGCGAGTGCTCCCCCGTACTGATGGCGAACCCCGTCGCCGACAACCGCGTCCCCGGCACCGTCGGTTTGCCTCTTCCGGGCACCGAGTGTCGCGTCGTCGACCCAGATGATCCGACGACGGACGTCGCGCAGGGCGAGCGTGGCGAACTGATCGTGCGTGGCCCCCAGGTCTTCTCTGGCTACTACGGGCGACCGGAAGAGACCGAGGAGGTCTTCGTCGACGGTTGGTTCCGCACCGGCGATATCGTCACAATCGACAACGCCGGGTTCGTGCGGATCGTCGACCGCATCAAGGAGCTCATCATCACAGGAGGCTTCAACGTCGCCCCGACCGAGGTCGAGGGAGTGCTGCGGCAGCATCCTGCCGTTGCCGATGTCGCGGTCGTCGGGATGCCGTCGGAGCACTCCGGTGAAGAGGTTGTCGCCGCTATCGTGCTCGAGTCCAGCGTCGAGGACATCGACGAGACCGCTATTCGCGAGTTCGCGCGCAGCATCCTCACCCCCTACAAGGTGCCGCGCCGAATCTTCGTCGTCGATGAGCTACCAAAGTCACTGATCGGAAAGGTCCTGCGGCGGCAGGTGCGCGCGAAGCTTCTGGAGCTCTCGGGCGAGGAGTAGGCCTCGCGGCATCAGGCTCGCCACTGCCCAGGCCGTGGTTGGATCCATGCGGGAATCGAGTACCCCACCTCGTCCGGAAAGTGGCCGTTGACATCGTCGTAGGTGAGTTGGAGAAGAGGAACCGAGAACGCGTCGGGTCGCTCGTAGAACCGATTGGCGGCGAAGGCGATCTCGCCCGGGTTGGGAACCGCCTCGACGCGGACGCGATGTTGCCACGCCTGGAAGCTCAGAATCTCGCCCGGAATGAGATCGGATCCGTCCCGGACACGCGCCGAGAGATCGTTGAGAACCGCTGCCGCAGTCTCGGGCCCCACGCCAAGAATCGCGAGCTCGGGATGACCGATCCCGTACAGACCAACCGTGTACGCGAACGGCGCGCGCTCAACGTGCCCGGCCCCACCGACGTACTGGATGTACGTGCCGTACTTTCGAATGGTCTCAACGGTGTGGCGATCTTCTTGGTCGAGCCATGCCTGCGTTGCGGCGTCCAGTGCACTCATGATCTTGTCCTCCCTCAGTGACCTTGATCATGAGATTAGAACAAACGTACGACACTCAGATTGGCGCCAGATTACTCCCCCAGCGCGGCTGGACCCTGCTCCACGAGGATGCGGAACTGGGCTGCATCGATAATCCGCACACCGAGCTCCTCCGCCTTCGCAAGCTTCGAGCCGGCGCCCGGGCCAGCAGCCACGAAATCCGTCTTCTTGGACACGCTCGAGGCAGCCTTGCCGCCAGCTGCCATGATCGCCTCTTGTGCGCCCTCGCGCGTATATCCCTCCAGGGTTCCGGTAGCCACAACCGTGACGCCCTCGAGCACTCCGCCCGAGACGACAGCAGCGCCAGGACCAGGATGGCCGGGGGTCGACAGCTGCGCTCCTGCGGCCGCCCACCGCTCGACGATCTCAACGTGCCAGTCGACCTCGAACCAGTCGATGATCGCATCGGCGATGATCGGGCCGACGCCCTCGACCGCCGCGAGCTCCTCACGGGAAGCCGCACGAATCGCATCAATCGACCCGAACCACTGCGCCAGCGCGCGGGCAGCGACCGGGCCAACGTGACGGATGCTCAACGCGACGAGGAAGCGCCACAACTCCTTCGTCTTGGCGCGTTCGAGATTGTCGAGCAGCTCATACGCCGCCGCCGACAGAATGAAGTCGGCATCCCCATCGAACGGCCTCTCAGGATCGAACACGGGATCGGGTCGCGACGCTGTCGGCGCACGACCTTCCAGCGGAGCCCTGCGCTGACGACGGAACGGGCTGCGCGCATCCGGCTCACCGTCGGCATCGAGCCGAACAAGCCCCGTCTCGGCATCGCGCACCTCGACGTCGATTGGAAAAAGGTCCTCGGCACGCAGATCGAACAGCCCCGCCTCAGTGACCAGCGGCGGCACCTCGGGGCGCAACGGATGCGTCAGGGCGGCAGCTGACACCTCACCGAGCCCCTCGATATCGAGAGCGCCACGCGAACCAATGTGCTCGACCCGACCGCGAACCTGGGCCGGACACGATCGCGTGTTCGGGCATCGCAGATCGATGTCGCCCTCTTTGGCGGGGGCGAGCGGAGAGCCGCACTCGGGGCAGTGCGTCGGCATGATGAATGCGCGTTCGCTGCCGTCACGCAACTCGACGACCGGCCCGAGGACTTCGGGAATGACATCGCCGGCCTTGCGGATGACGATCGTGTCGCCGATGAGGACCCCCTTGGCCTTCACGACGTCCTGGTTGTGCAGCGTCGCCTGACGTACGACGCTGCCCGCGACACGCGCCGGTTCCATAACGGCGAACGGTGTCGCGCGGCCGGTTCGCCCGACCGAAACGACGATGTCGAGCAGCTTCGTGTTCACCTGCTCGGGCGGGTACTTGTACGCAATCGCCCACCGCGGCGCGCGGCTCGTCGCGCCCAGCTCGTCGTGCAAAGCCAACTCATCGACTTTCACGACGACACCGTCGATCTCGTGCTCGACATCGTGACGGTGTTCGCCGTAGTGGCGGATGTAATCGGCGGCGGCATCGACTGACTCTGCGACCGTGAAGTACCGACTCACCGGCAAACCCCACGACTCCAGCAGCCCATAGACCTCGCTCTGGGTCGCTACCGGAGGATTCGGCCAGGCGCCGATGCCATGGACGGTCAGCCGCAGCCGCGAGAGCCGTTCGTGCATCGCCTCGAGCTGGCGCTCGTTCTTGCCCTCGCGCTTCTGCCGGAGCGACCCGGATGCCGCGTTCCGCGGATTCGCGAACAGGCGATCTCCCATCGACTCCTGGTAGGCGTTGAGCGACTCGAAGTCAGCCACGGTGAAGAACACCTCACCACGCACCTCGACAAGCTCAGGATGTCCCGTCCCGGCAAGCGCGGTCGGGATACCGGCCACGTCCCGGACGTTCTCGGTCACGTCCTCTCCGACGCGTCCGTCACCCCGCGTGGCAGCCGACACGAGCCGCCCGCGCTCGTAGCGCAACGACAGGGCGAGACCGTCGATCTTGAGCTCACACAGGTAATGAACTGAGCCGCCGACGTCACGCTGCACGCGTGCAGCCCAGGCCCGGAATTCCTCGTCGCTGAAGACATTGTCGAGGCTCAGCATCCGCTCGGCATGCTCGACCGGCGAAAACAGCGTGCCTGATGCTGCCCCGACCGAGAGTGTCGGCGAATCCTGCCCCTGAACTTCGGGATGCAGTCGCTCGAGGGCCTCCAGCCGCTGCATCCACGTGTCGTACGTGGCGTCGTCGACGATGACCTCGTCACGCCCGTAGTACGCCCCGCGGGCATCGACAATGAGGTCAGTGAGGCGCGAAGCCTCCGCCCGAGCATCGTCGAGACTGAGCCGCGCGAGCTCCGCATCCGGGATCGTCACAGATGCAGGGGAAACGT
>NZ_DBHD01000166.1:0-6538 GCF_002296025.1 Microbacterium sp. UBA837 | reverse complement strand
ACCACCTCGGCGGCGCGCAGATCTGGGCCAAGCGCGAGGATGTCTCCAGCGGCCTGGCGTACGGCGGTAACAAGGTCCGCAAGCTCGAGTACATCGTCCCCGACGTCATCGCCTCGGGCGCAGACACCCTCGTGTCCATCGGCGGTTACCAGTCCAACCACACGCGACAGGTGGCAGCTGTTGCGGCCCACCTCGGTTTGAAGGCCCGGCTCGTGCAAGAGAAGTGGGTGCCGTGGGAGGACCCCACCAACGACAAAGTGGGCAACATCCTGCTCTCCCGGATGATGGGAGCAGACTCGCGCCTCGACGACGCGGGGTTCGACATCGGCATCCGGGACTCGTGGAAGACGGCGCTGCAGGAAGTCGAGGATGCCGGCGGCGTGCCGTATCCGATCCCGGCGGGAGCGTCAGAGCACCCGCTGGGCGGACTGGGATTCGCCAACTGGGCCTTCGAGGTCGCCGAGCAGGAGAAGCAGCTCGGGGTCTTCTTCGACACGGTCATCGTCTGCACGGTGACCGGGTCCACCCACGCGGGCATGATCGCCGGCTTCGCAGCCTTGGAGGAGCTGACCGGAGTGCGCCGCCGGATAATCGGGATCGACGCATCGGCAACGATCGAGAAGACGCGGGAGCAGGTAGCGCGGATCGCGCGGAACACCGCCAGCCTCATCGAACTAGGCCGCGATCTGCGAGACGACGAGATCCAGGTGCTCGAAGGCTGGGCTGGTGACCTGTACGGCATCCCGGTCGACTCGACAATGGCCGCGATGGCGCTCGGCGCGCAGCTGGAGGCCATGATCACCGACCCCGTCTACGAAGGAAAGTCCCTGGCCGGGCTGATCGACCTGGTGCGCAGCCGCGACATTCCCCAAGACTCGACGGTGCTGTACGCCCACCTCGGCGGGCAGCCCGCGATCAACGCCTATTGGCGCCTATGGGACTGAGCGCGCGAGCGCAAGGGGATGGCATCGGACAGGCGCGTGTGGCAGGTTAGGCAGACGACAGGCCCTCCGACATCCGGAACCACGGGAGGAACAGATGACCGCCGCGGAACCGACGACAAATACCGTCTCCATCCCGATCCTGACACAGGAGCCGTTCCCCGATACACCCGGAAGCGCGGAGCCTGAATGGTTCAAGACGGCGGTCTTCTACGAGGTCTTGGTCCGATCCTTCAAAGACAGTGACGGCGACGGAACCGGCGACTTCCGGGGCCTCATCGACAAGCTGGACTACCTCGAGTGGCTCGGTGTCGACTGCCTGTGGCTTCCGCCCTTCTTTCCCTCCCCCCTGCGCGATGGTGGCTACGACGTTGCCGACTACACCGGCATCCAGCCGGGCCTCGGAACTACCGAAGACTTCCAGGCTTTTCTGAACGCCGCGCACGAGCGGGGCATGCGGGTCATCATCGACTTCGTCATGAACCACACCAGCGACGAGCATCCGTGGTTCCAAGAGAGCCGCCGCGATCCCGACGGGCCATACGGCGACTTCTACGTGTGGAGCGACACCGACGAGCTCTACGAGGACGCCCGCATCATCTTCGTCGACACCGAGCCGAGCAACTGGACGTGGGATCCGGTGCGGCAGCAGTACTTCTGGCACCGCTTCTTCTCGCACCAGCCGGATCTGAACTTCGACAACCCGCGGGTCCACGACGCGGTGCTGGACGCGATGCGGTTCTGGCTCGACATGGGGCTCGATGGGTTCCGCCTCGATGCCGTCCCCTACCTCTACGAGCGCCCGGGCACCAACGGCGAGAACCTCCCCGAAACACACGACTTCCTGAAGAAGGTGCGCCGCATCGTCGACCGCGAGTATCCGGGACGCGTGCTCCTGGCCGAAGCCAACCAGTGGCCGGCGGATGTCGTCGACTACTTCGGGGATCCGGACGTCGGCGGCGACGAATGCCACATGTGCTTCCACTTCCCGGTCATGCCGCGCATCTTCATGGCGGTGCGTCGTGAGTCCCGTTATCCCATCAGCGACATCCTCGCGGAGACTCCCCCGATTCCGTCCGGATGCCAGTGGGGGATCTTCCTGCGCAACCACGACGAGCTGACCCTCGAAATGGTCACCGACGAAGACCGCGACTACATGTGGAACGAGTACGCGCAGGATCCGCGCATGAAGGCGAACATCGGCATCCGTCGCCGCCTCGCACCACTGCTGGACAACGACATCGATCGCATCGAACTGTTCACCGCGCTGCTTCTCTCCTTGCCCGGCGCGCCGGTGCTGTACTACGGCGACGAGATCGGCATGGGCGATAACATCTGGCTCGGTGACCGCGACGGCGTGCGCACACCCATGCAATGGACCTCGGACCGCAACGCCGGGTTCTCCACCGCCAACCCGGGCAAGCTTGCCCTGCCCATCGTGCAGGACCCGGTGCACGGATACCTCGCTGTGAACGTGGAAGCGCAGCAGGAGAACCGCTCCTCGCTGCTCCAGTGGACGCGTCAGATGATCCAGGCTCGCAAGCGCCACCCGGCGTTCGGACTCGGGAGCTTCAACGACCTGGGCGGGTCGAATCCGTCAGTGCTTTCCTACACGCGCGAGCACACCAACGACGACGGCACCGTGGACGTCATCATCTGCGTCAACAACCTGTCGCAGTTCCCCCAGCCGGTCGAACTCGACCTCCGTCGCTTCGAGGGGCTCGTGCCGGTCGAGCTCGTCGGCGGCGTTCCCTTCCCCCGGATCGGTGAGCTGCCCTACCTGCTCACCCTCGGCGGTCACGGGTTCTTCTGGTTTCAACTGCACTCACCGGCCGACGATGCAGAGGAGGTGGGGCTGCTGTGACCGCGCCCGACGCCGCTCTCCTGGAGAGCTATTTGATACGCACCCGCTGGTTCGGCGGCAAGGGGCGGCCATTCGAGGTCGAACAGGTACGCAGCATCGCGGACGTGCCTGCTCGGCAGGGGCGGCCGTCTCTGACCGTTTACCTCCTCACGGTGACCTATCGCGATCAGGATGCCGACAGCGAGCTATATCAGGTGCCGCTGAGCGGCTACCCCGACGTTGAAGAGCGAATCAGCCACGCCTACCTCGGGGGCATCGACACGGATGCCGGCCACATCCACCTCTACGACGCGGTGCACGACCGCGAGGCGATGCGCATCTGGCTGGACGGGTTCATCGCGGCGGAGGCCACGGGAACCGCGCAGGTCGATCGGCTGCGCTTCCACCGTGTCGCAGGCGGCGAACCCCTGGACGACTCGCTCGTCTCGTCACCGATGACCGGTGAGCAGTCGAACTCGTCGGCGCGGTTCGATGACACCGCGATCATGAAGCTGTTCCGCAAGGTGAGCCCCGGAACGAACCCCGACATCGAGATCCATGAGGAACTCACACGCGGCGGCTCCGAACACATCGCACAGTTGTACGGCTGGGTGGAGGTCGAGGTCGAGGGGCAGCTGCTGCAGACGGCGATGCTGCAAGAGTTCCTGGCGACGGCGACCGACGGATTCGAGCTGGCCGTCGCCAGCGTTCGCGCGCTCCTCGCAGATCCCGAGCAGCGTGCGGAGGACTCCGGAGGTGACTTCGCCGGCGAGGCCGCGCGTCTGGGTGCGGCCCTCGCGCAGGTCCATGCCCTGATGCGGTCGCGCTTTCCCGCCGAGCGCCGCGGTGCCGGCACCACGGCGGAGCTCGCCGACGCGATGCGGGGTCGCCTCGACCACGCGCGCCGGTCGGTCCCCGGGCTTGAGGCCAGCGTCCCGCAACTGCACGCCCTCTATGACGCTGTCGCCGCACTTGACACCCTCGAGGTTCAGCGCGTGCATGGCGACCTGCACCTCGGCCAGACTCTGCGTACCTCGCACGGATGGCGCATCGTCGACTTCGAGGGTGAACCGGGCCGGCCGTTCGAGCAGCGCTCTCTTCCGGATTCGCCGTGGCGGGATGTTGCCGGAATGCTGCGTTCGTTCGACTACGCGGCGGCGATGATCGAGGTGTCCTGGGCTTCGGACACCGATACCGATGAGGCGGGGGCTCTGCGAGCAGAGCGCGCGCGCGAGTGGTCAGCCCGCGCTCGCGAGCACTTCGTCGCGGCGTACGTCGCGGCTGCGGCATCCGATGACGGCAGCGACGGCGACACCGGCGCGGACCTCACCGGGCCTCACCGTGTGCTGCTGGACGCTTACGTCGCTGATAAGGCGGTGTACGAGGTCATGTACGAGATCCGCAACCGGCCCACGTGGGTTTCGATCCCGCTGGAGGCGCTCGAACGCGTTGCGAGGTCCTAGACTCCCGGACCCAGGCGCGTGGGAGTCCGGGGCTTCTCAGCTCGTGACGACCTGCGCAGTACCGAGGGGGGCGTCGGGGCCCATCTCGTCGGCGAGCCGGTTGGCCTCTGCAATGAGAGTGGCGACGATCTCGGACTCGGGAACCGTCTTGATGACCTCGCCCTTGACGAAGATCTGACCCTTGCCGTTGCCGGAGGCAACGCCCAGGTCGGCATCCCGGGCTTCTCCCGGTCCGTTCACGACGCACCCCATGACAGCCACGCGCAGCGGCACCGTCATGTCTTTGAGTCCCTCGGTGACGTTGTCGGCCAGGGAATACACGTCGACCTGGGCTCGCCCGCATGAGGGGCACGACACGATCTCGAGCTTTCGCTCACGCAAGTTCAGCGACTGCAGAATCTGGTGCCCGACCTTCACCTCTTCGGCGGGCGGCGCAGACAGCGAAACGCGGATGGTGTCGCCGATCCCCTCACCCAGCAGGATGCCGAAGGCGGTAGCGGATTTGATGGTGCCCTGGAAGGCGGGACCGGCCTCGGTCACCCCGAGGTGCAACGGCCAGTCACCCCGTTCGGCGAGCAACCGGTAGGCCTTGACCATCACAACGGGATCGTTGTGTTTGACCGAAATCTTGAAGTCGTGGAAGTCGTGTTCTTCGAACAGCGAGGCCTCCCACACCGCGCTCTCCATGAGCGCCTCGGGAGTCGCCTTGCCGTACTTCTCCAGCAGGCGCCGGTCGAGCGACCCGGCATTGACACCGATCCGCAGCGACACCCCAGCCGCTTGCGCGGCCTTCGCGATCGCCCCGACCTGGTCGTCGAACTTGCGGATGTTGCCGGGATTGACGCGAACCGCCGCGCAACCGGCGTCGATGGCTTGGAAGACGTACTTCGGCTGGAAGTGGATGTCGGCGATCACCGGGATCTGGCTCTTTGCCGCAATGATGTGCAGCACGTCAGCGTCATCCTGCGACGGCACTGCCACGCGCACGATCTCGCATCCGGATGCCGTGAGCTCGGCGATCTGCTGCAGCGTGGCGTTGATGTTGGTCGTCGGCGTCGTCGTCATCGATTGGACGCTGACGGGCGCATCTCCGCCGACAAGGACCTTACCCACCTTGATCTGGCGGCTCTTGCGGCGCGGAGCGAGGGTTTCGGGGACCTTCGGCATTCCGATGTTCACAGCTGGCACGGGACCAGCCTACGCATTCCGGCTGGGTGGCAGTCCGAGGTCGCCGAGGTGGGTCGGCGCTACTGCAGTCGGCGCATCTCGTCCTGGATCTTGCTCTCGGCGAGCGCGCCGCGGGTCGGACCGTACGCGTTGAAGCCCGCGAAGGCAACCCCGATCGCGATTCCAGCGATCGGCCAGGCGGGCCAGAAGTACCCCATCCCCGTCAGCGCCCAAATGAGAACAAAAAAGATGGAGAGCACCACCCATGTCGCCAGGGTGTACCAGAACCCCTGCTTTGCGCGAAGACTTGCGACCGCGCGCTGGCGGAGCTCGTCGGAACCACTACCCTGCGGATCTGTCATGTCTCGAATGTATTGCGAGCTGGCACCCGAGCGCCAGAGACTCGGCGCAGCGCAGCAGCGCTGTGGTAGTTTCGGCGCATGTTCGCGAGCACCCCATGGTGGCCCACCGTCTGAGGCGGTGTGCTCGTTGATCCTGAGACCGCCCCCGGGGCGGTCTTCTTTGTGAGGGTGGCCGCCCCACGACGAAAGACCGATCCATGACCGGGACTCCCCTTCCCTCCCTCGCCGGACTCGCCACCAGCGACATGCCGTTCGCGATCCTCGCCCGTGACTCCGCAACCGTCGAGGTGCTCACCGGCGAGGTTATCGACGTGGAGCTGCTGCGCGACATCCCGCTCCTGGCAGCCGACGGCACGCCGCGAGAGGTTCTCGCGCTCGTTCCGTTCCGACAGGTGAGAGAGCGCGGATTCGCGTGCCACGATGACGGCGCACCGTTGCGGTGTCTTGTCATCACGGAGCGCGCCACGTATCCGCGAGACGAAGCGCTGGCCGTCCTTCCCCACGACGTCATCCCGCTGCGGGACGCCGGGTTCGACATCGACGACGAGGCGTACGCCGACATCGTGCGCCGGGTCATCGCCGATGAGATCGGGCGCGGCGAAGGCGCCAACTTCGTCATCCGTCGCGATTTCACGGCAGATGTCGATGCTGACCCGCGGGTCGCGGCCCTCGCCTGGTTCCGGGCCCTCCTGGAGCACGAGCGCGGCGCCTACTGGACTTTCGCGGTGGTGACCGACGGCCACGTGGCGGTCGGAGCGAGTC
>NZ_DBHD01000083.1:0-5133 GCF_002296025.1 Microbacterium sp. UBA837 | reverse complement strand
AATTGTTCAAGGGCCCCCGCTTCGCGAGAGCCCTTGAACAATGAGTGGCAGGTGAGGGATTCGAACCCCCGAAGGCTATGCCGGCTGATTTACAGTCAGATCCCTTTGGCCGCTTGGGTAACCTGCCAAGTGCGCACCCGCCCAGCTTGTACAGTCGACCGGAGGCGCGACTAGCAATATTACAGCGAGTGACGGGCTCTCAGAAATCGTGCCCCTCCCAACCCTCGCCCTCAGCCAGCGCGTCCACAACTGAGGCGAATTGGGGGTTTCGATCTGAGGTTCGCGTGCGAGGATGACAGCGACATCGATCCTCGGGAGGATTCATGACCACGCCGTCGCCTGACGCCCCAGCGCCGCACGTTCCGTCGCCGCCGCCAGCTGCCGAAACCCCCGATCAATCCTTCGCTGCGCGGTCGCCCTATGCCCGGGCGGCGATCTGGGTCGCAGTCGGCGCGCTCGTCGCAGCGGCCCTCATCTGCGTCGTCTGGGTGCTTGTCGGCCCGCAGGCCGGTTCCATCTTCCGCGCATTCGTAACCGTGCTGCTGTTCGCCGGTTTCGCCGGTATCGCGATCATGGAAGCTCGGCTCGCGCCGCGCCGTCCGGCGTGGTTCGCCATCGCCAGCATCGCGACCTGGGTCGTCGCACTGCTTGCGGGAATCATCCTGATCTGGATGCCCGAGCCGTGGTCGTTCTACGAATGGGGTTTCGTCGGCCCCGAACGGTTCCTCCGCTTCCTCCTCGTGGTCCTCGTGCTTCAGCTCGCTCTGCTCCACGCGCGGTTCTTCCTGCGGGCTGCGTTGCGTCAGATCACGCCCGTGAACCGCATCCTTGCTCCCGTCACGGTCGGGCTGGTCGCGGTGCTTGCACTGCTGCTGCTGACGCCCCTGGTCTTCAGCGACTGGATCTACTTCACGGAGTTCTACTGGCGCGTGGTCGTGGCGGTCGTGATTCTCGCCGCGGTCGGCACGGCACTGGTGCCCCTGCTCAATCTGCTCTTCGCTCCCCGGCCGATGGGCGGGGTGCCGGCTGCTTCGGTGGCGCCCGCGCCCGCTGCGCCAGCGCGCACTCAACAAGAGTTGCTTCCGTGGCCGATGTACATCGACGGCGTCACGCCCCTGCCGATGCTGCCCGATGGTTCGCCCGACTGGAACGCCTACTACACGGGGCGCCCTACGCCCGGCGCTCAGATCTTCGCGCCGGTCTCACCGACCCCCGCGCCGAGCGCTGCTGCGCCGACTCCCGAAGCCGAACCATCCGCGTCGACGGCCGCTGACGCTGCCCCCGAATCTTCGGTGTCGGTCGATTCGGACACGAGTTCCGACGCTGTGGCGGAGTCGGCCGCGGATGGACCCGCCGACGACTCTGCGGACCCGCCGCGGCAATCGTGATCGGGCGCTAGCGTGAAGAGGTGAACCACCCCGACCCGCGAGAACTTGAAAGCATCGCTGTAGGCCTCGCTCGCGAAGCGGGAGATCTGGCGCGACAGCGACGTAGCGAGGGCGTCTCGATCGCGGCCACCAAGTCCGCTCTCGCCGACATCGTCACGGAAGCCGACCGCGAGGTCGAAGCGCTGATCCGCTCGCGGCTGCGAGCGCTTCGACCGGCTGACGGTTTTCTCGGTGAGGAGTCTGAAGCCGACCCGGGATCCAGCGGCGTCACGTGGGTCGTCGACCCGATCGACGGCACCGTCAATTACGCGTACGGCATCCCGTTCTACGCCGTGAGCATCGCAGCAGTGCGAGGGAGCGCCGCCCCGGAGTCGTGGACGGCTCTCGCCGCGGCCGTGTACGTGCCGTCGCTGGATGAGATGTTCCACGCGGCCCTGGGTGCGGGGGCGTGGCTGGATGAGCGGCGGCTCCATGTCGAGGCTGATGCTTCCGGCGCCGGCGCGTTGCTGGCGACGGGTTTCGGGTACGACCCCGCCACTCATGCGGGCGATCTGGGCCGCGTTGCCCGCGTGATGCCGATCGCTCGTGATATTCGCCGCATGGGTGCGGCATCCATCGACCTCTGCTCGGTAGCGGCCGGCCGGGTCGACGGGTACTTCGAGCGGGGGCTCAAGCCTTGGGACCACGCCGCGGCGGCCCTGATCGTGACCGAAGCTGGGGGACGCTTCGAGCTTTTTCCGGCGGACGACACCGGTCGCGTTCTGGTGATCGCCGCGATTCCCGGGATCTTCGAGCGCCTGTCTACACTCGGGCAACCCTGACAACGGATCTGCGGATACCACTGTGGAATCCGCAGAATGGGCGCCGCCCATGGCTTTCTCAGGTGGGAGCGGGTAGCGTTTACCGTATCGTTACCTTCTTTGCGCACCGGTGAAATCCGCGCGGAGCAGGGTGAGAACCATTCGAAACACCCGCGTCGTACCCGAACGACCGAGAGCGAGATCCGTGACCCCCGATATTCCTGCGCCTGACGCAGCGCCAACGCGCCGCTCCAGTCGCACAACCCCCACGCCTGTGCAGGCGTCGGAGGCATCGGGCTCTTCTCGCGCAGACCTGCGCCGCGGACGCCGAGTCGATCCACAAGCCACAGCCGCGGGCCCCGACACGTCGACCGGTTCGCTCGCTCCGAGGCCGGCAGGACTGCGGTCGAGGCCGCACAACGTTCCGCTGACGGATGCCGAAGCTGACGCCCTTTCGGGTGCCGGACTCGATTCTCCCCGCCCGACTGAGCAGGCGACCGCCGCTGCGGAGGTCACTGTGCCGGCCGCGCCGCTGACACGTCGCGCGCGCCGTGCTAGCGCCGTCCCCAGCTCTCCGGTTTCCGAGCCGGTCGAATCTGACGCGGTGATCGGATTCGTCTCGGTCGGCGACGTTCCCGAGGAAGCTGCAGCAGCGCCCGCTTCTGTCGATGCTGACACCGCCATTTCTGGCAACGATGGCGCGACGGTAGCGGAAGTGTCCGACCAGGCCGCTGCGGAGCAGCCCTCGTTCGCCGATGAGTCGGCTGCGCCGGCGGCCGGCGGCAACGGTGACCTCTTCGACGAAGTCGTGCGCACGTTCGGCGCTACGGGGGAGACACCTACGCTTGCGCGGGAGACGTCAGCGGCAGCGGATTCGTCGCCCGCAGATGAGTCCGAGGCCGTTGAGTCCGATCATGTGGCTCGCCGTCGTCCCCGCCTCGGATCCGTGCGCAAGCTCGCAACCACATCGTTCTCGGTCGGCGTCATGGGCATCGTCGGACTGCTCGCCGTCGGCATGACCACGCCTGTTGAGGCTGTCGCAGCTGCCGGCGGCGGCGAAGGCCCCACAGCCTCTATCGTCGCGCTGGCCGACGTCGAACCGACCGCGACGCCCGAAGAGGACATTCAGGCGTACGTTGCGCCAGCCGAAGCATCCACCACTGCTCTCAGCCGTGAGGAAGGCTATTCGGCTGTGTCCATGGCTGAGCTCGCGGTCGAGGCTGGCGTGCGAGAGATCGCGTCGACGTACGTAAACAACGCCGCGGCTGCCGTGCAGTACCCCTTCACGGTCGGAGTTCCGATCAGCTCTCCGTACGGCATGCGGTGGGGCCGGATGCACGAGGGAGTCGACTTCGCGCCCGGTGGGCAGGGCGCTGAGATCCACGCTGTCGCCGACGGTATCGTCCGTATCGCTACCGAGGCCGGAGGTGCCTACGGCGTCCGCGTCGTCATCGACAGCATCGTGGACGGCGAGCTTATTTCCACGAACTATGCGCACATGCAGTACGGCTCGCTCCGCGTTCAGCCGGGTCAGGTCATCAAGCTCGGCGACGTCGTCGGAGCCGTGGGTACCACGGGTCGCTCGACGGGTCCGCACCTGCACTTCGAAGTTCTACTGAACGGCAAGACCCCGACAGAGCCGATGGCCTGGCTCGCGGCCCACAACGTGGCATCGACGGTCGTGACCGTGCCCGATGCCCCCGCTGTCGTCAACCAGTAATCACCACAGGAGCGGATTCTCTCCGACGACAGCGCTCTGATATTCTCTTCTAGTTGCCCGCGCGCCGGGCTTCGCCCCGATAGCTCAGTGGCAGAGCACTTCCATGGTAAGGAAGGGGTCGTCAGTTCAATCCTGACTCGGGGCTCGCAGCATCCATCTCGTGACCGACGGATGCCGTGCGGCAGGGTAGCTCAGTTGGTGAGAGCGCACGACTCATAATCGTGAGGTCGCGGGTTCGAGCCCCGCTCCTGCTACGACGAAAGAGGCCCCTTGTGGGCCTCTTTCGTCGTTCGAGGTTGAGGTGTTCCGCCGAGTCAGCGGCCCTGGGGGGTGCGGCGCTCGGCGCTGACCATCCAGGCGAACTGTTCCATCTGACCGAGAACCTCGTGCAGGATGTCGGCGCTCGTGGGATCCTCATCGTCGACGTCGTCATGCACTTCACGGCAGGTCGCAACCACCGCTTCGAGACGTTCGGTGATCAGGTCGACCACCTCGTCTGTGTCAACCTCGCCGTGCGGGAACTCGGGGAGTGACGTGGTCTCGGCGATGGTGTCGCTACGGCCGTCGGGCAGTGCGTGAAGTGCACGCATACGTTCGGCGACGACATCCGAGAGGCTACGAGCCGCGTCGATGATCTCGTCGAGCTGCAGGTGGGTGTCGCGGAAGTTGCGGCCCACGACGTTCCAGTGCGCTTGCTTGCCCTGGAGCGACAGCTCGAGAAGGTCGACGAGCACACGCTGCAGGTTCTCGCTCAGCTGCTTCGACGCCTGGAAGCCGCTCTCGGCGTTCTGCTCGTCGGTGAGTTTGGCTCCAGCGCCACCCTTCGCTGCCTTTCGCGCATTGCGCGGCGCTCCGGATGCCGAGGTCTTCGTCTTGGTCGCGGTGTCGGACTGCGTTGCCATCTGTGTTCCTTTCGACGTTCCGTCGAACGGGACTGTAACCAACCTCGGTCGCGGCCGCCCGCCCCTTGTCAGCCGCGCCGTCGGGTGCTAGCCGGTGAGCGATTGCGGCGGAAATGTGGAGCTGCGGCGCATTTATGCGCAGCGGATGCACGAATCTGCCGCATCCGTGGGGTTGGGATCGCGCCAGCTGCACGAATCTGCCGCACTCGCGGGATTGCCCGGAGCGCGGGTGCGGAACCGGCAACGGCACCCTAGACTGCGCTCGTGACCGCATCCGTTTCGCCGGCATCGCCGCCCGCACCGACTGCCCGCCGCATCCCCAT
>NZ_DBHD01000064.1:0-7806 GCF_002296025.1 Microbacterium sp. UBA837 | reverse complement strand
CCGAGGCCGAGCAGAGTCCGCCGGCATTGGTGCCTCCCGTCGCGCCGGCTGCGTCGCCGTCGGCAGAGGTGCCCGAGGAGGCACGGCAGGTGCCGGCATCCAATACGCGGGAGCCGGCGCCATCCGCTCCCGACGAGCCGGCAGCACGGGACGAACCCGCTGCTGCCCCTGAACCCGCCGCTGCCCCCGAACCGTTCGCGCCGCCCGCGCGTGCTGCGCGACCTCCCGAGACCGGTGCTACGGGCCTGGCGCCGGCGGCCGACGCGGATGCCCCCGGCCGCGTGCCGGCGGGTGAGCCGATCGATGATGTGACGGATGCCGTTCCCGGCGCACCGGCGCCGGTTTCGGCGGTCAGCGGTCGGTCGCCATATGAGGACGCGCCCCTGTTCCCGCCGGTTGCCGACGGCGAACACTGGGCGACGGGGCCGGACGCAGAGCCCTTCCCCGAGACCTCGGGTGCAGTTTCGGCGATCGTCGGTTCCCCGGTGGCGGGATCGCCGCGAATGGCGCGATCGGCGGTGTCATCATCCGCTGACGCCGACGGTGACTTCGACGCGACGCTGCTGGCCCACCGCAATCGTCAGCGGTGGTCGCTCGTGACGGCGGCGGGCGACGAGTTCGAGTTGCGCGCGCAGGTCGTCATCCTCGGGCGGCGCCCGTCACCCGACCCTGCTCACTCGGGCGCGCAGCTCGTGGCACTCGATGACGTCACGGTCTCCAAGACACACGCTCGGTTGGAGTTGCGCGGCGAACAGTGGCACGTCGTCGATCTCGGGTCCACGAACGGCGTCGTTGTGATTTCGGTCACGGGGAGCGAGCTCGAACTCGCTGCCGGAGGGGAAGCTCCGGCCGGGGAACGGATGCTGCTCGGCGACCTTGAGTTGCGACTGGTCCGCGCGTCGCGTTGACAGCAGGGTCGAGAATGTTCTGCGTTTGACCGACCTCCGAAAACCCGCGTATCATTGATCGGGTGTGCGCCTGCGCGCCACTTGTGCTGCGCCTCGGTGTATCGCAAGGCAAGCGCGGTCCGCACATCAGGGAACGGCCTGCGAACAGGCCACCCCCACGGCATATCCACCACACGACTCGCGACAGACTTCTGGCGCGCCGGTGGATCTGTGGTGAAACCACGAGCTGTCACCGTGCAGCACAACCAAGGAGAAAACGTGCCAACCATTCAGCAGTTGGTTCGAAAGGGACGGTCGCCCAAGGTCAGCAAGACCAAGGCCCCCGCACTGAAGTCGAACCCGCAGCAGGCCGGGGTCTGCACCCGCGTCTACACCACCACCCCCAAGAAGCCGAACTCGGCGATGCGCAAGGTCGCTCGTGTGAAGCTGCGTAACGGCACCGAGGTGACCGCCTACATCCCCGGCGAGGGCCACAACCTGCAGGAGCACTCGCTCGTGCTGGTGCGCGGCGGCCGTGTGAAGGACCTTCCCGGTGTGCGCTACAAGATCGTCCGCGGCGCCCTGGACACCCAGGCTGTCAAGAACCGCAAGCAGGCCCGTAGTCGCTACGGCGCGAAGAAGGGCTGAGAAAAATGCCTCGTAAGGGTCCCGCCCCCAAGCGCCCCGTCGTCAACGACCCGGTCTACGGCGCTCCGATCGTCACCCAGCTGGTCAACAAGATCCTCGTCGACGGCAAGAAGTCGCTCGCCGAGTCGATCGTGTACGGCGCTCTGTCGGGTGTCGAGTCCAAGAACGGCCAGGACGCTGTTGCCACCCTCAAGAAGGCGCTCGACAACGTGCGCCCCACCCTCGAGGTCAAGAGCCGCCGCGTCGGTGGTTCCACCTACCAGGTTCCCGTTGAGGTCAAGCCGCACCGTGCGAACACCCTCGCGCTGCGCTGGCTTGTCAGCTACGCGAAGGGTCGTCGTGAGAAGACGATGACCGAGCGCCTGCAGAACGAAATCCTGGATGCCTCGAACGGCCTCGGTGCCGCGGTCAAGCGCCGCGAAGACACCCACAAGATGGCCGAGTCGAACCGCGCATTCGCCCACTACCGCTGGTAACACCCCTCCGCCGTTCCCGCAGGCCACGAACCTGCGGGAACGGCAGAGTCCGCGACATCCCTCACCACACGTAAGGACATCCCGTGGCACAAGAAGTGCTCACCGACCTGAACAAGGTCCGCAACATCGGCATCATGGCTCACATCGACGCCGGCAAGACGACGACGACCGAGCGCATCCTCTTCTACACGGGTGTCAACCACAAGATCGGCGAAACTCACGACGGCGCTGCCACCACCGACTGGATGGAGCAGGAGCAGGAGCGCGGGATCACGATCACCTCCGCGGCAGTCACCTGCTTCTGGGAGGGCAACCAGATCAACATCATCGACACGCCGGGTCACGTCGACTTCACCGTCGAGGTGGAGCGCTCGCTGCGCGTCCTCGATGGCGCAGTCGCCGTCTTCGACGGCAAGGAGGGCGTTGAGCCCCAGTCCGAGACGGTGTGGCGTCAGGCCGACAAGTACAACGTCCCCCGCATCTGCTTCGTCAACAAGATGGACAAGCTCGGCGCGGACTTCTACTTCACCGTCGACACGATCGTCAGCCGCCTCAAGGCCAAGCCGCTCGTGCTGCAGATCCCGATCGGGGTCGAGAACGACTTCGTCGGCGTCATCGACCTCATCTACAAGCGTGCGCTGGTGTGGCCCGGTGACGCCAAGGGTGACGTGACGATGGGCGCGAAGTACGAGATCCAGGAGATCCCGGCCGACCTCGTCGAGAAGGCCGAGGAGTACCGCGCGAAGCTGCTCGAGGCCGTCGCCGAGACCGACGACGAGCTGCTGGAGAAGTACTTCGGTGGCGAGGAGCTCACCCCCGAAGAGATCAAGGGTGCTGTTCGCAAGCTCACGATCGCCGGTGAGGCCTACCCGGTGCTGTGTGGTTCGGCGTTCAAGAACCGCGGTGTGCAGCCGATGCTCGACGCCGTCGTGGACTACCTGCCCTCGCCCCTGGACGTTCCCTCGATCGAGGCTCACGACCCCAAGGACGAAGAGAAGATCATCGAGCGTCACGCCGACCGCGAGGAGCCGTTCGCTGCTCTCGCGTTCAAGGTCGTTTCGCACCCGTTCTTCGGACGCCTGACCTACATCCGCGTGTACTCCGGTCACCTCGACTCCGGTTCTGCCGTCGTCAACTCGACGAAGGGCAAGAAGGAGCGCGTCGGGAAGATCTTCCAGATGCACGCGAACAAGGAGAACCCGGTCGAGTCGGTCACCGCTGGTCACATCTACGCGGTCATCGGCCTGAAGGACACGACGACCGGTGACACCCTGTCGGATGCCGACAACCAGGTCGTCCTCGAGTCGATGACGTTCCCGGAGCCGGTTATCGAGGTCGCCATCGAGCCCAAGACGAAGGCCGACCAGGAGAAGCTGGGTCTCGCGATCCAGAAGCTCGCCGAAGAGGACCCCACGTTCCGCGTCGAGCAGAACTCGGAGACGGGTCAGACCGTCATCAAGGGGATGGGCGAGCTTCACCTCGACATCCTCGTTGACCGCATGAAGCGCGAGTTCAAGGTCGAGGCCAACGTCGGCAAGCCGCAGGTGGCCTACCGCGAGACGATCCGCAAGGCCGTCGAGCGTCACGACTACACGCACAAGAAGCAGACCGGTGGATCGGGTCAGTTCGCGAAGATTCAGTTCGCGCTCGAGCCCCTCGAGGTCACTGCCGAGAAGATCTACGAGTTCGAGAACAAGGTCACCGGTGGCCGCATCCCGCGCGAGTACATCGAGCCCACCAACCAGGGCTTCCAGGACGCGATGAACGTCGGTGTCCTGGCCGGCTACCCCATGGTCGGTATCAAGGCGATCCTGAACGACGGCGCGTCGCACGACGTCGACTCGTCGGAAATGGCGTTCAAGATCGCCGGTTCGATGGGCTTCAAGGAGGCCGTCCGCAAGGCGAACCCCGTCATCCTCGAGCCGCTGATGGCGGTCGAGGTGCGTACTCCCGAGGAGTACATGGGTGACGTCATCGGTGACCTGAACTCGCGTCGCGGCCAGATCCAGTCGATGGAGGATGCCGCGGGCGTCAAGGTGGTCCGTGCCCTGGTTCCCCTGTCGGAGATGTTCGGCTACATCGGCGACCTGCGCTCGAAGACCTCGGGCCGCGCGGTCTACTCGATGGAGTTCGACAGCTACGCGGAGGTCCCCAAGGCCGTCGCCGACGAAATCGTCCAGAAGAACAAGGGCGAGTGATCGCCCACGGATGCCGCGCCCGCGGCATCCGGTTCTTCGGGGTTACAACTTCACACCAGAAACACACACACCCTCTCGCCTAGACTGAGAGACATCCCCGTAGAGTGCCGGTCGCAATCCAGCGCCCGGAGCTTCTACATGACCGTCCTGAGGAGGACCCAGTGGCTAAGGCCAAGTTCGAGCGGACCAAGCCGCACGTGAACATCGGAACGATCGGTCACGTTGACCACGGCAAGACGACGCTCACCGCGGCGATCTCGAAGGTGCTCGCCGACAAGTACCCGTCGGCCACCAACGTGCAGCGTGACTTCGCGTCGATCGACTCGGCTCCCGAGGAGCGTCAGCGCGGTATCACGATCAACATCTCGCACGTCGAGTACGAGACCCCGAAGCGTCACTACGCACACGTTGACGCCCCGGGTCACGCTGACTACATCAAGAACATGATCACCGGTGCTGCCCAGATGGACGGCGCGATCCTCGTGGTCGCCGCCACCGACGGCCCGATGGCTCAGACCCGTGAGCACGTTCTGCTCGCCAAGCAGGTCGGTGTTCCCTACCTGCTCGTTGCGCTGAACAAGGCTGACATGGTCGACGACGAGGAGATCCTGGAGCTCGTCGAGCTCGAGGTCCGCGAGCTGCTCTCGAGCCAGGACTTCGACGGTGACAACGCTCCCGTCATCCGTGTCTCGGGCCTGAAGGCTCTCGAGGGTGACGAGCAGTGGGTCAACTCGATCGTCGAGCTCATGGAGGCCGTCGACGAGTCCATCCCCGACCCGGTGCGTGACAAGGACAAGCCGTTCCTCATGCCCATCGAGGACGTCTTCACCATCACCGGTCGTGGCACCGTCGTCACGGGCCGCGCCGAGCGTGGCACTCTCGCGATCAACTCCGAGGTCGAGATCGTCGGCATCCGCCCGACGCAGAAGACCACGGTTACCGGTATCGAGATGTTCCACAAGCAGCTCGACGAGGCGTGGGCCGGCGAGAACTGTGGTCTGCTTCTTCGCGGCACCAAGCGCGAGGACGTGGAGCGCGGCCAGGTCGTCGTGAAGCCCGGTTCGGTTACCCCTCACACCAACTTCGAGGGCACGGCGTACATCCTGTCCAAGGACGAGGGTGGCCGTCACAACCCGTTCTTCACGAACTACCGCCCGCAGTTCTACTTCCGCACCACCGACGTGACCGGCGTCATCACGCTGCCCGAGGGCACCGAGATGGTCATGCCCGGTGACACCACCGACATGACGGTCGAGCTGATCCAGCCCATCGCCATGGAAGAGGGCCTCGGCTTTGCGATCCGTGAGGGTGGCCGCACCGTCGGCGCCGGCACGGTCACGAAGATCCTGAAGTAATCTTCGGAATCTCTCGACAGGGGTCGCTCGCGTCATGCGGGCGGCCCCTGTCGTCATACTGGAAACCCCCTGCTTCGGGGGTTGTGTCTCGGGGAGCACTTTGTTTCGAACCGGTGAACATTGCGTCCCGTTTCACGGCTCCGATTGTGGTATTCGCGAAACTGTGGGTAGCCTGGGAACAACTCGGGGAGGACGAGGGCTGTTCCAGGCAGCGATGGCCTCCGCGCGAAACGCCCCCCACGCCGCATGTCGGCAATAAACCAAACAGACTTTTTCTACGTCGGGGAGACACTATGAAGAGCCTACGTACCAAGATCGCGGCGGTCGCAATCGCTATCGTCGCTCTCGTTGCCGCCCCTACGGCGGCGATGGCCTACACGCCCGTTCCGCCGAGCGGAACCACGACAACGATTCCGGCCGGCGGGTCGGCGACGTTCCTGTTCGACTTCAGCGGCACCGGCACCGTCACCTACACCCTGACCGGTGAGGGCGTCGGGCCGGGCAGCCTCGCCATGGTGAAGGCTGCGCCGCCCTCTACCCAGGTTTCCAAGGCCGTGGGCGAGACCGTCACCGTGACACTCCCCTCGAACGCCACCGGATCGTACGAGCTGAGGGGCGAGCTCGGCAGCGAGACGATCACCCTCACGATCAACGCGACGCTCGCCACGACAGGTTTCGACGCGAGCTCGATGCTCGGCGTCTGGATCGGTGGCGGCGTACTGCTGCTCGGCGGTGTGCTCGTCACGGTCTTCGCGGCTCGCCGCGAACGCCAGGACGCCTAAGCCTCAGCGCTACGTCGGAAGCCCCCGCACTTCGGTGTGGGGGCTTCCTGCATCCCCATCACTTTCCCGCGAGTTGTCCTTCGCTGACGCGAGTTGTCCCTGGCTGACGCGAGTTGTCCCTGGCTGACGCCAGTTGTCCTTTGCTGACGCGAGTTGTCCTTTGCTGACGCGAGTTGTCCCTCGCTGACGCGAGTTGTCCCTGGCTGACCGGCCCGAGTAGGTCGACGAGCCGTCCCCGATCAGCTCCTCCCCACCTGCAGCCCCAGCGGCAATACTTCTCGCGCGTGGCGCACTCCCGCGCGAGTGGGTAACGACGGTGCACCGTGGATGCCATGACTCGTCGCCGTCCACCAGCGCAGCTGTTCAGCCTCTCGGATACGGACATCGGGCTGCCGCGTCGCGGGGTGGCAGGGAAGCGCCTCGCTTCCCTGCGTCCTGGCGCGCTCGTCCTGGCTTCCGATTGGGATGCCGTCTACGCGGAAGAGCGCCTTCGTTTGCGCGCGCTGGCCGTCGACGGCCGTCGACGTACGCGATCGGGAGCTTGGTCACACGCCACCGCTGCTGCTCTTCACGGGCTTCCGCTCTACCGGACCGGCACGAATCGCGTTTCGATGACCCTGTTCGGTGAACATCCGCGCCGGAACGGATCCGACGTGACGTGGCACTTCGCGCCGCTCGACGAGAGCGAGATCGTTGAGCGGGAGGGGATGCGCGTCACGAGTCTCGATCGAACTGTCTATGACGTCATCCGCACGGAGTCGTTAGAAACCGCCGTGGCTTGCTTCGATGCGGCGCTCCGGATGGCCGGGTGGGATGAGACAACGAACGAGTATGACAACGCCGCCGCCGAGGAATGCCGCGCCCTCGTCCGCGCTCGTGTCTTCGCCAACCCGGGCGCCCGCGGCATCATCCAGGCGCGATTCGTCACGCGCTTTGCGGACGGACGTGCCCAACTTCCGGGCGAGAGCGTGAGCAGGCTCTGGATGGCTCAGCTCGGCATCCGCAAACCCGAACTGCAATACCGGGTGGCACTGGGCGGTGGGAAGTACGCGTTGCTCGACTTCGCGTGGCCGGATGCCGGGCTCTGGTGCGAGTTCGACGGTGAGGTGAAGTACAGCGATGGCGACATCCTGCGGGGCCGTCACCGCGACGACGTTCTTGCTGCGCAGGCGGAGCGTGAGCGCAAGATTCGAGCGGCGACCGGATGGCAGCCATACCGGTGGGGCTTCGAACAGATGCAGTGCTTCGACGAGTTCGTGGAGTATCTGCGGGAGATCCGGCTCTACCCGGCACTTCGCGCAGAGTGACAGCGCGGCTGACGTAAGGACAACTCGCCTGGGTGAGTGACAACTCGCCTGGGTGAGTGACAACTCGGCCGGGGGAGGGACAACTCGGCTGGGGAGGTTTCGAGCTCACGGATCAACTCCGGCGCGAGTCGCCTTGCCTCACGTCAAGATGTC
>NZ_DBHD01000049.1:1476-20489 GCF_002296025.1 Microbacterium sp. UBA837 | reverse complement strand
GGCCCTCAGAAGCGCGAATACTCAGTCCACCGAGCTGTACTTCGTCGTGTATATGACGAACATCTCCCCAGCACAGTTGCGGGCAATGCACGCGGATTTCGAAGGATCGAGCGGCGCATATCTCGGATACGTCGATTGTTCGACCTGGAACGTGCTCAAGCTCGGGCTGTCTCTCCCTCAGGTCGCGCTTCGAGTTCGAGACTCCATAATCACGGACCAAGACGATGTGGGAACCCCCAACCAAGTGGGTTATCCGTTCGAGGAGAACGGCTTCGCGATCGTAGGCGTTGCAGAAGAGCTCTACGGACCGCTCCTCGGGTTCCGGCTGGACAACGGCGTACCGAAGTGGGCGGACGAAGATAGCTCGATCGCCCTAACTGTGCTTGGCGGCGACCGCCAGCCCATGTCGACGACATCAGTCATTATCGATGAGCGGCGAATCGAGTACTTGTCGAACGGACACGGGGGCTCACTTGCCGGTGCCGGATTGGCCGGGCTCGACCCCGAGGAGCTAGCCGAAGCTATTCGGGCGAAACTCGACCTCGGGCTCATTTACAACCTGCGCTTTGTCGAGGGCAAGCGAGGCGGAGTGCAGGACAGCACTCTGGATGCAATGATGTTCACGGTGCAGGTGGAGTTCCCGCACGCATCGGGATCCGTACGTCGCTATCTGGTTGGAATGAAGTATCTCGCAGCGACCCACACGTGCGAGGTCGTCACCTTCTATTAGGCCTGCAGCTCGACCTATTGGGCCTGCAGCTCGGCGGAAGCGTCTAGCTGTAGCTTCGAGGCGAACTGTGGTGCGGTCGGCAAGACTCACGAAACCCAGCACACGGGCGAGGCGCGCCCGCCACTCGCTCGCGGGATCCGACTCGAACGGCACTTGCGTGTCGGCAAGCGCCTTCTTCGCCCGGGTGATACGCGCCTGCGGCGGGGGGACGCGCGTAACAAGCATCCGGGCGATCTCTTCGGTCGGAAGCGCGTGAGAAGGGGCGTGAGGAACGGATCGGTGACAGGTTCGGTTTAGGCCGCGAGTGTGAGCGGCTCGGCCAGCTTGGCTTCGAACTCCATGGGCGTCACCCGATCGCGGGTGTCCCAGGCTCGTTGGCGGTGATGCTTCACAGCCTGCCTCATGCCGTCGTGCGAACGGTGGGCCGTCGTGCGCTAGGGCCGGCTCAGGCCGCGTTCCAGAGGTCGCGGTAGTACGACATCCGCTCGGCGTCGGGATCGATGCCGTACGCGACGAGCAGGGCGTCCTCCCACCCGGGACCGTAGTTCCACTCCAAGCTCATGGCGGCCACCGCGATGTCGGCCCACCGGTCACCAACGCCGAGAGAACCGAGGTCAACATGACCCGACCAGGTGCCGGCATCCGTCACCACCGTGTTCGGCGCGCACGCATCGCCATGGCACACCACCAGGCGATCCACCAGCGGCGGGGGGGCGCAGAGCATCGGGCACACGGATGCCGCGCGCCGCAGCAACCGCGAGCCGTGTCGGCACATCCCACCGGAACGGACACTCCTCCACCGGAAGCGATTCGTGCAGCGCCCGCAGACCCACACCGATCGCCCGCACCGCCGTGGCCGGATCGGCCAGCCACCGCGCCGACACCGCGCTCTCCCCCGACAGACCCTCGGTCACAAGCCACTCGTGCGCCGCGTCACGCCCTGACTCGAGCACCCGCGGCACCGGGGTGTACCGCCCCGCCCACCGCAGCCTCTCCGCCTCGGCGGCCGCTGACCACTCCGGGTTGTGCGGGTCGAGTTTGATGAAACGGATGCCACTGGCATCGCACCGCTGCAGGGAGGGATGCCTGCATTTTGCATGCACTCCTCCCCTGCTGCGTTCGTGTTGTCCCGGATCCCCAGCTCGCCCACCCGTGATCTTGCTACTTCGGTAGCATCGAAGAATGGTGCATGTGAAAGTCAGCCTCAGCCTCAGCACCGACGACCTCGCTTTCCTCGACGACCAGACCCGAACCGGCGTCTATTCCAGTCGGTCCGCGGCGGTGCAAGACGCCGTGCGGGTGCTGCGCGAAGAACGACTCGCGGATGCCTACGCCGACGCCTTCGCCGAACCTGCAGACGACGCGTGGGATGCGGCATCCGGCGACGGACTTGCGCGGCCGTGACAGACCCTGTGCGCGCGTTGCGACGCGGTCACGTCGTGCTCGTCGATCTCGATCCAGCCGTCGGATCCGAAGCCGCGCGAACTCGCCCGGCCATCGTTGTGAGCAACGCGACCGCGAACCTCAGCGCTGCGCGCACCGGGCACGGGGTGATCACGGTCGTGCCGGTGACCTCGAACGTTTCGACGGTTCATCCGTTTCAGGTGCTTCTCTCGCCGGAAGAATCGGGACTCCCCCGGCCCAGCAAAGCCCAAGCAGAACAGGTGCGCGCAGTGTCGATCTCGCGTGTGAGCCGCGTCACCGGCCGCCTTACCGGCGAATCACTCGGCGCTCTCGACGACGCCCTGCGGCTTCACCTGTCTTTGTAAGCCAGCGAGGTCGGTGCGCAACTCATCGAGGGTCACGCGGGTGCCGTCATCCTCAGTCCGCCGCAATATCCTGGGCCATCACGAAGGCTTCGAGAGCCTCCACGTTTGTCACGCGACGACGAGGGGCTGAACATCGTGGCTCTTGCCTTCGAGTTCGCGGGCGAGATCGTAACTGGTCTGCAGCGCCATCCAAGCGCGGGCCGTCCCGACGCCCGCGCGCTCGAGACGGACCGCGAGGTTCGGACTCACCCCGGAGTGTCCGTGGATGACACGACTAAGCGTGACGCGCGAAACGCCGAGTCGTGCGGCCGCTTCCGCGACAGTCAGCCCCAGTTCGCCGAGCACGTCCTCCCCGATGATCTGCCCTGGGTGCGGTGGGCTCTTCATCATGATGCTCCTCCTTCAGTGATAGTCCTGGTAGTCGACGAGCTCGACATCCTGCCCGACGAATCTGAAGGTCACTCGCCAGTTACCGTTGACCCAGATCGACCAGTGTCCAGCGAGGTCTCCCCGCAGTTCGTGTGTCCGAAATCCTGGGATCGCGAGGTCCGCGGACGATTGCGCGACATCGAGAAGACCCAGGATGCGAGTGAGCTTCGGCGCGTGTGCCGGCTGCACGCCCCTCTTCGAGCCTGACTCGTAGAGCGCCTGGAGTCCCTTGTGTCGGAAGCTCACGATCACCATCGGAGCGTATCGCGTATCGCATCGCGATACAAGGATCATTCGCGACAGGGCTCAACCAGCGCGGGGCAGCAGGTGCGTTGGCGGCGCGTACCGGGCGGCGAACTGGCGAGCCCGAGGCGTGATGGACCGGCGCGCCTCAGCCCACCCACACGGTCGAGAGCACGAGCGCGGCGGGTGCGAGTGGGAGCGTCCATCCGAGGAGCGCGTCGGTGCGGCATCCGTCTGTTCGCTGCGGATCGCGGCGGGCGCGCCATCCGGTCACGACCCACACGGATGCCGAGGCCGCCAGCACGAGCAGAGTCACGACGCGAACGGATGCCGCCACCTCGAAGCCTGCCAGGAGTGTCGCTGCATCAGGTTCGCAAACAGGACATGAATCGGCGATGGATCCCGCAGAGCGAGCGGCCGCGTTTCGCGCATCACCGACGGCTCGATTCAGCGGCGGCTCAGTGACTCCATCAGATGGGCCCACCTCGCCGTTGCTACCAGCGCGACTTTCTCTGCGCCGCCTTGTGAGCGCGATCCCGCTCAAGACCTCGGCCCAGATCGTCTCGGAGCTTGCCGAATCGATTCATCAGGTCTGCTTTCGCGTCCTTCCCTGGGTATCCGATCTTGAAGAACTTGTCGGATGCTTCTTTCCAGGCATTCCATCGATCAGTACGGACGTCCGCGTGCGCGATCCGCTCAAGAACGTAGAGCTGATGCTCCATCTCGCGACGCGCTCGGTCGCGCTTCTCCTCTTCGCGTTTGCGTGCGGCCTCAACCTTGCGAAAATACTCGGCCTTCGCTTCGTCGTGCCGCTGCTTCAACACCTCATTGATGCCCTTGCCTGCATAGCCCGCTTTGAAGAACTCACCGGAGATGTTCTTCACGCGCGTCGTCGTCTCCCACGAGGTCGACGAACCGTTCGCGATCGAACGCAACTCCCCCACCAACTGTTCCTTGCGCGACTGAGCTGCCTTCTGTGCAGCCTCCCGCTCTGCGGCAGCGCGTGCCCACTCAGCGCGGCGCGCATCCTGTTCTGCGCTCATGTCTCGATCCCTTCTCTCGTATCACCACTCCAACTGAGACCGCGTCAGGGGACGAAGTAGCCTGCAATCGCAAAGAGCCCAACCGCGATTCCGAGCAGTCCGAGCCCCGTATAGAAGCGACGGGGACGCTTTGCGGTAAATCGCTTGTGCGTGAACAGCCAGCGCACCAATACATAACCGCCGATCACGGCGCATACGGCACCCGCGACAGACAACAACTCAGCCATGGCGCCGCCTTAGCCGATCAGTCCGGTGACGACGGTCACGAGGGCGAAAGCAACGCCGCCACCGATGAGCAGCACCAGAGACCCCATGAGAATCCGGAACACCGTGTAGGACTTTGGAACTTCAACGCTCATTCGTGCGCATCCTCACTTTGTCGGGACAATTGGGTCGTGGTGCGCCGCCGCATCCTCAACGGGCGCCGGCTGTGCAGCGACGGGCATGAAAGACAGCTTCAGCCGCTTCTGCGCGAGCGCCCAGTCGATGACGCGGACCGGGTCACGGCTCGGATCCAGAGCCTCGCGGTCTCGCGACTCGACAGCGAAGTAGCTGATCTTCTCGAAGTCGAGCTCTGCTCCACGCAGCAAGTTGTCTGCACCGTGGTTGAAGAGCAGTTGGCGCACAGCGCTGGCCTCCCTCAGTTGCGACCACTCCGGCACCTGCACGAGGAGGTCTGCCTTCGACACAACGACAGCGAGCGCTTTGTCCTTGAGGCGACCTCCCGAGGCCTTGAAGCGGTCGACGACGCTCGCGTATGCACCGCCGATGTCGCCCGTGCCCACGATCGTTTGCCCAAGGTCGACCCCGTTGCGTTCGATCACATCCCGCACCTCCGGCAACATCAACGGATCGATGACGAAGACCCATCCGGTGGCACTGTCGATATAGGTGAGAGCCTGAGCGGACTCCCAATCGACGAAGAACTCGCCTGCCGCATCAACGAGCTGGATATCGTGAGTGGATCCGCCGCGGGATGCCTCGAATGTCATCACCTCGGGCCGGCCAGCGAACGCGGTCTTCGGAAGCAACTCCGCCGTGCTGGCGAGCGACGCGAACTGCGTCGCCGCGGGATTAGTCGGTTCGAACGCTCCCCCGGCGCCCAAGGCGTAGTCCTGCATCCCAACGACCGCGCTTGCGAAGAAGGTGGTCTTTCCTGCTCCGACCGGACCGACCACGGGAATCAACACGGTCGGTCGCGCGCCCGCGGTCGCCGACAACTGACCATCGCAATAGGGACATACCACCTCGAGGTGCGCTTTCGCAGCACGAGTCGCCGTCGTCGGGAGCCTCGACCCGCACTCGCACGTGCGGGTAAGTATTCCCAACGGGCCGGGCTGCAGCAGTCGATGCGCTCTACCGCACGTTGCGCAGAGGTAGCCCGGCGTCAACGTTGTGCGATAACACGTCGGACAGACCAGTTCCTTGCTCGCCCTGCGGCGAGACGACCGCTCGGTCGCGCCGTACGCGGCACCCCCCGCTCGCGCCAGGTAGGTGGTGGCCGTCATCACGAGCCACAGCAATCCGATGAAGATCGCGCCTGCAAGCGTTTCCAAGACAGCGAACAACGTGATCGGTAGCGCGACCGTCGGGATCATGAAGACGATCACCGGGACCCACCACAACCACCTTGAGAACCCCTTGGAACGGAGCCACAGAGCACTGACCCACCGCCAAGGAAGTTTCAGAGCCGCAAGGTTGAACCCGATCATCCATGCCGCAACAGCCTTGAAATCGCGTTTCGCCTGATAGGGGAAATACAGCGGCCACGCGGGATCCCAACCGTGCGCAGCCATCTCTCCGGACGGCCTCGCGCCCAGCACCCGTCCGCCGACAACCTCGGCCGGTGTCGCAAGGTCGCCGTCGATCCCGCTCAGCCCCTTGTTAACCAGAAGGATGAGCGGCAAGATCGCCGCGACGGCGTATGCCCCTACCGCAGCGATCGCGACCAGCGGCACGATCGCGAACGTCGCGATGAGAAACAGAAGGAATCCCAACGCGACAATGTAGGCGCCAAGGAGGAAGAGAGCGAGGAAGAGAAGAATCAGGTAGGGCACGGACGCATTCCTTTCACACGGGATAAGTCACAGTTCGCGAGCATCAGAACCCACTCATGAGCGGTTCTTTCTCTTGAGACCTGCCGCCATCTGCCGCATATCGTGCGCCAGCGTCTTCGCAGTCGACGTCGTCGTCGCGGGCTGGCTGGGACTCGCGAGCGGATCGAGCCCGCGAGAGGCGACCGGGCCGAGGCCGATCGTAAGAATCCGCACCCTCTGGGATCTGAGTCGTGATGCTGCCGCCTCGGCGTCATCCTGATCCGTCAGAGACCCATCACTGAAGATCACGCACACCTTGTCAGTGGCATCGGAGTCCATCAGCATGCGCTCGGCGAGCGTAAGCGCTGGCACGAGTTGCGTCCCCCCGCGTGCGGTGGCAGCATCGAGCGCTCGGTGCACCCTTGCGGCATCCCTCGTCGGGTGCACGGCGTCGAGAATTTCATGGTCCCAGAGCACGAGCCCGATCGAATAGCCTCCCGCGACCGCATCCTCGATGAAGCCGCGACCACCCCGCTGCGCCTGCTCCAGCGGATCCCCAGACATCGAAAAACTCACATCGATGCACAGCACCACCACCCCGGATCCGCCGAACCGGGTCTGCAACGCGGCGAGGTTGGATCCTGGCGGGTACTCGGTAACCCCTTCGGCAGAAAACGTCCTCTTCATCCACGACGCCACGTCACACCAACCTCAATCCCGCCACGACCGATCCCTGAGCACTGACCTCGGCGTCGTCGAGCACACCGTGCAAGAACGCCTCCACCTCGAGCTGAATCGGGCGCTCGCCGTCTGCGGACTCGACGGTGATTCGGCCGTCGACGGCAACCGAGATGCGCAGGCGTACCGGACTGCCCGCCGGGCGGGCGGGGATCCCAAGGATCTCCCCTTCGAGCAGCAATCGGTTGTCACCCGGCTCGATCGACTCCCGTACACCGGCCTGTTCGTAGATCTGAATGCGAGCCCGGTCTTGAGCGTCCACGACAGTCGCGACAAGGTGCTCGAAGCCGATGATGGGCAACGGCGTGTTCGCCTTCAGCACGTGATGCACATATGGTTCCTCGCGAAGCGGCTCACCGCTGCTGTGCGTGAGCACGCCGAGCGATTTCGGAAGCACAGATGTAATCCGGGTCACGCCGCCCGCGCCAGGGCGCACCTCGGCGGGGCCGAGACGCGGAACTGCCGCATCAGCCAACTGCTCGGCGAGTACCGCCGCGCCTCGGGCAACTGCCTTGTCAGGATCGGCAAGCTTTACCGGTAGTTCACATCGCGTCTCGAGTGAGCGCCGCACCATCGGCATTCGAGTCGACCCGCCGACGAGTAACACCTGATCAACCGGCGGGGCACCTGCCGCGGATGCGGCGGCCCGAACACGGTCGACGGTCTCGAGCGAGCGCAAGACGAGGTCTTCGCTCACACGCTCAAAGTCATCTCGCGAGACTGCCAGCTCAAGCGTTCTCCCATGCAAGTACACCCGCTCCGTGACGGCGCTGTGCGTTGTGAGGCGTCGCTTGAGCATCTCGGATGCCGCACCGATCAGGCCCATCACTTCGTCGTCGTATCGAAGATCACTCCCATCCTCGAGTTGCTCGACTTGCTCCCAGAGCAGGTCCTCGATGCGCGCATCCCAGTCCAAGCCGCCGAGCTGGGTGTCACCGTCCACCGCCCACACGCGCGGCCGACCCGCGTGCATCCCCACCACCGCAACATCGAACGTCCCGCCGCCGAGGTCGTAGACCAGCGAAGTGAGGTGCGGTTCGTCAGCAAGTCCATATGCGTAGGCCGCGGCTACGGGTTCAGCGAGCAACTCCATGCACCGCACACCGGCAATACTGGCCGCAGCAAATGTTGCCTCCCGCTCACCGACTCCGAAGTAGGCGGGAACGGTTACGACGGCACTGAGCTCAGCCGCACTCACTGAGAGAGCGGCCGCCGCATCTTCGGCCAGTCTGCGCAGAATCACTCCCGAGATCGCCTCGGGAGTGAACTCATTGCCGTGATAGGAGAGCGGAAACTGACGTCCCATCTGACGCTTGATCCCGACGACAACGTTCTCCGCATCGTCGGCAAGGTGGTCCTTCGCACGGTCACCGACAAGCACCGATCCGTCAGATGCGAAATACACCACCGATGGGGTCAGCTCCTTGCCGTCGGCGCTCTCGACCACGACTTCGCCGTGTTCCGGCGAGCGGTGTATCACGCACGAGTACGTTGTGCCGAGGTCGATTCCTATACTGCGGCTCATCGATGCCCCCTCTGAAACCACGACGACGGGTCACGCCAGGAGGGCGTCGACTCGGGAGAGAACTCGGCGAATACGAGATCCACGATCTCGGCCGTATGCGGCTGCTTCTTCAGCGCACGCACATGATTGCGATGTGCGTCAAAGTGAGCCCGCATCGCACCTCCGAGCTGAGTACGAAACTCGCCGCTTGCGACAGCGAAAGCACTGCAGGCTTTCTCCGCCGCGGCAAGAGCATCATCGGCGCTGGTCTCGACCCGCAAGAAGGCGTCCATCGTCGGCCGAGAGAGGCCACCGAGCGCACGAGCCGCGTTCACAGCGGCGGCACGATCCGCAGCACAAACGAGCATCCCTCCGACGGCGGCCAGATCATCTAGTGCCCACACGCGAACCTGCGCGTCGGCGTTGCGCAAGGCGTTGTTCGGCACGACGTCGAGATCGCTGACGACGTGCACCCACGCAGATCGAGCCTCGATGAGCCGCTCGGTAAGTTCGCGAACCGCGTGAGGGAGTTCTGGACCGGACGTGCGCGCCACGATGAGCGCGTCGAAAACCGGCCCCCAGAGGGCGGGCACGCGCGGACCCTCTGCGGTCGGCGTCGCCACGAGGTCATCCCGGATCATCCCGACCAGCGCAGCTGCGCCGGCATCGTCAAGGCCCACCGCTTGCACGATCGCACCCCAGAGCACAGTGTCCACAGGTTGCGCGGTATCACGCGAGAGTATGCGCCAAGACTCTCGAGGGACAGACCTCGCGTGCGCAGTGCGGAGCGCTTCGACCCGCGCAGTTGGCTGCATGGTCGCGATCTCACGAGCGCGGAACCAACCGTCGAGGGGCGATTCAGGCACCGCGCCCAGCGGCGACCACATGCCCTGCATTAGTGCATCGAGCTGTGCCGGCGCCCCCGCCGCGAGCTGCTGACCAACCTTCTCGGCCGTGAGCCGCTCGATCAGCGCGCGCCCATACCAGCGCGTGCTTGCGGCTCCCAGGGACGGGTTCGCGGCCCACTGTGCTGAGATTCGCTCCGCCGCTGGGCGCAGCAGGGCCTCCTCTATGTCGAGTCCAAGACGATCGGTCGCGCCGAAAAGCGCCGTAAGCTCGCTCTCGGGAGCCCCGGCAAGCACCGTCGCCCACGCTCTAGATGCTGCATCCCGCGCGTCGATATCCGGCCAGACGAGAGGTTCGCGCGGCTGCGCGAGTGGCGCCGCGAACGCCCCAGCGAACTCTGTCGCCCCCGCGAGTGCCTCAAGGGTCGGGCCGGCAACTCCCGCCGCGACCCCAGCGAGACCGACGGCAAGGCCGCCGGTGATCGCTTTCGCAGCCAACGCGAACTCCTCGGCATTGCGGGGCCGGTACTGCGCGACAGCGTCAAGCAGGTCATCCTCGTACATTTCGATGAGATCGCCGCGACCGGCAGCTGCAAGCGCGGCCACGACGTGCACAGCGGTGCGCCAGTCACGCTCGGCCGCGCCGGTTCCGCCATCGATCAAGAGGTCGGCGGCACGCGCAGCGCCCGCATCACCGAGTACGGCCAGCCGCTGGGTAATGTCGATGCCTTCTGCCGCACGCAGCGCTCCACCCTCGATAAACCATCGCACAGCCTCCCGCGCAAGCAGAGACGCATCGATCGGCCCGATTTCGTGGGAAGCAGGGGCGATCCAGTACGCGGATGGAGACTGCCGCCAGTCGGCCGGGCGGAGCAGTTGAACCAGCTCTGGGTGGACACCGACGACCTTGAATGATCCTGCCCAAGGCGATGCGTGAAACACGCGAAAGGTCAGGCGAGCTACGGCCTCTCCGCCGAGGAACATAGAGCCCAGAGCGATCCAGCGCAGCACCGTTGTGAGGTCCTCGTGCTCGATGAACACCCTGCTGCCCTCCTCGGCGAGGGACCGCTGGAGCATCGTGACGAATCCTGCCAACGCGGTCAGCGTCCATGGGTCCTCGCGGGCGAACCTCTCGATCGCCTCCGCATCGAGCGAGGGAGCGATCTGAAGTGGTGTCACCCACGCGTCCCTGACTTTCGATGCGGCCTTCTCCAACGTCCACTCGGACGCCGCCATGAGCTGGGCGGGCGAGTACGGAACGAAGTCATCGACATCATCGGTCACAGCAGCTTCGGTCAGCTGGTTGCCGGGACGGCCGTTCGCAGTGAGCCCAAGCGCCCGCGACTGCGTGAGATACATCCGCCCTTCACGCACGGCATACGTGCACTGGAGCGGATGCGAGAGCGGGTCGCCGCCGTGCGCCGCCGCCCACATTGGCGCGGGTACGAAGTTCAACTCCCCTTGCACAACGGCCTGATCCTGGCGATCGAACCCCGCAGAGACCGCCTGGAACTGGAAGCCGTCGCTAGAGTTCACCGACTCCGCTGCTGTGACATCAGTGAAGGTCGCGACCTCGAAAGCCATCTCAGCTCTGCTTCCTCAAGAATCCGCGCTCTGCGAGCAGCCACAGGAACGGCTCTGCGACGCGATGGGGCAAACGACCGCGGGCATTGATGACGCCCGCTCGGTAATCCGGCTCAGCGCCCAGCGCCGACGCTCCGAATACGCGGTAGGTGTCGTAGTTCTGCTCTAACGAGCGGAGCAGACCGTCGCCGCCCCACCGCGCGATGAGCGCCGCCATGTGATCGTGCAACGACTTCGACTCGGCTTCGTCAAAGAGCGGAAGTTTCGAAGCGGGCTGTCTCAGCGGATGGTTGTGAGGTATCTCGTCAAAGAATGCATCGATCTTCGAGACGACAACGGCGACCGGGACCGGGATCTTCTTGTTCTGCTTCACGGAATGGCTCATACGCAGCACTGCCGTGAGAGAACCAAGTACCGCCTCCGGGCCGTCGGATGCAGACAGCGAAACGCCGCGATCGGCAGCCCGCGCGGCGTTCTCCGGAAACGAGAAAGGGTCCAGAAGGAGGATCACGCCCGACACCTGACCCAGATAGTGGATGCTCAGCGCCCGGTCCTCTGAGGCAAAATCCTCTCCGGCGTTGTCGTAGAATGAGAAGATTGTCGAGCGTGTACGGCCGTTCTGCGCATAGCGCCATTCATAGACCGCTGGGGCCGACTTCTGCCCCACCTGGGTCTGCTGCGGCAAGAGCCCGCCCTCATGCGCCATCTCAGCATTGAGGTCCTGCAAGACTTTCGCGAGCCCAGTCCCCCCGCCGGGGTTGTCGATAGCCGCGTCGAACCGGCGCGCGACAGTCTTGGTCAGTTCGCTGTGCAGCGCCGACAGCATTACCGTCTTCCCGGAGGCCCGCACCCCTACCAGGCCGAAGAGCGGCGACTCCGCAGTGATCGAATGTGGAAGCATCGAGTGGCAGCTCGGACAGCATCTCACTGCCGTACGCGCACCACAATCAGCGCACGTTGCGCTATCGCGACCCGTGACTGCCGCGCCACCAGCCTGGACGATCGGCATCGTCGGTGTGCCGTCGCCAAGAAACTGCATTCTGAACGTGTCCGGCCGAGGCGTACACGCCTGGCGGCCCGCCTGCGTCTGGCCCGTGCACCGAAAAACGACGCGGTTCAAGTCGAGTTCGTTATAGCAATAGGGACAGGGCACCTTTGACTTACTGAATATCCCCATTGGTCAGCCCTTCATCTGGTCGGTCGGAGGGTCGACGAGATCCGCGGAGGATGACCCATCAGAAAAGACCCGCACCCAGAAGGGCGAGGGCAGCTTTGGGAGCGCGACTTCGAGTGTCGCCGCCCGGCCGGCACGCAGTTCGAGTCGTTCTCTCGCGCGGACGTCCCCGTCGGCTGGGCTCGTCGGCATGAAAGGCCCGGCGGCGCAGACAACGAGACAGTCGAGGGGTCCGGAGTACTCACCTGGGTCGAGGCGAACCTCCACGGACGGCGCTTTGAACATGCCCTTCTTGATCGTGAGTCGATAGCTGACCGACATTCGGTCTTGGGCATGAGCCACCGCTACGGGCGCAGAGACCCACTCCTCGTCGGCCGACTTAATCACGGTCGCCACTCCGATGTCGGTGACACCGTCGCCCGGACTGATCACAAATCCGCCGTCAGCCCGATACTTCGCGCGGGTGACGCGCGCGGTCCTATCCAGCCCTCCCCGATGCCAGGACACCTGCATGAGGTAGTCGCCGTCCGGCCACCGCCACGAGAGCTTGACCGTATCGCCGAACTTCTCTGCCACACACTCACGAACAGTCGGCGCGGAGCCGGCAACAACACCCGGCCCGACGACGCCCACGTTACCTTCGAACGTATAGGGCAAGAAGATCTGGACCCCGTCGTCGATGGCATAGCGGCGAGTTACCCCGCCCCCACGTTCACTGCCGCCCGGGAGGGGCTGGATGCGTCGGCCACCCGCTGCCGCAAAGTGATCCGGCGTCGACAGCGCACTCAGCTGTGAGCGCTTCGCGACCGGGAAGGTCCAGATCTCGGTGCGATAGCCCGCAACCTCGGTCCACGAGATCTCCACCTCGTGCTGATTCGGGTCTTCGACCGCCCGCACCTGGAAGTCTGCCACTGGGGCAATGGACCCCTTTGGAGTGGCGTCGACCTGAGCTGGATCAGAGTTGACCCGCACTCCTGCTGCTACATACACAGCCCGCACGAGGTACACGTACTTCATCCCGGTCGTCAGACCTGAAACAGTCAGAGTCCGGCCCTGCGGGACGGTGAAAAACTGGGCGGTCCCTTCGGACGTCTCCTGCCTGATTTCTGCTGCGATCGCTTCGTCAGGCATATCCCACGTCAGCGACACCTCCGAATCCGTAACCACTGCCATCAGGCCGCTAGGAGCCGGCGTGATCATCAGCTCTGCGGATGCGGGGTCTGAGAACTGCTGACCATCGCGTGTTGCGAACACCGAGTAGCGGGCTTTGCGACCGATCGGAGGAGCCGTGTCAACCGCCGACGGTGCCGTGACGGAGTGTGCGACGACTACACCGTCAGAAGGGGTATTCGCGACGCTGCCGTCCGTCCGCACAACTGTGTAGGAGACGTTCCGGTCCGCTACGGCCGGCCACGACGCCAGCACGGATGTCCCTTCGGCGCGAAGCACCGGGGTCTGCGGCGCTGCTGGCGGCAGTGCCTCTAGTTTCATTCGAAGATCGCTGTCGCCGGCGTCTATCGCAATTGCATCCGTGAGAGCACGCGCGGCAGTCGCAAAGTCTCGGGCCGCGAGCGCACGATCGTATTCCTTCCTGGCTGTCTCCTTCTTGCTGACTGCTTCCTGCAATTTGGAAACGGCCACGGCGCGCTCCGCGGTGTCATCAGCCAGCTCGGGCAGCGTCTGCGCGAGGCGCTGCGCCTCCCCCAGAGAACCAGCGGCGAGCGCAGCGAGGATTTGAATGGAAGGAGCGGAGGGCGCCGATCCACCGCCAGCCGGCTGGAGCTTGGACACCACACGAGATGCGTCCGTTCTGCCGATTCCGCGGGCTATCAGTCCATCCCGGTTCTGCAGGCGTGTTCCGCCCTGCCGAACAATGGATGTCGCCTGCTCGAAGAGGACTGCGGCCACGAGCTGATGGAGTGCCGCATCGTCGCTGCACTGCGACTTGATGAGCCCGAGTGCCTTTTGGGCTTGCTGAACGGCGTTCGAGTCCTTTGCCGTCTCGCTTCGGTGGTGTGCTGCGTGCACATCAGCGACGGTCAGACGGCGCTCCCCAATGCGCAGATCATCAATGAATGAGATCTTGTCGGCGCGATCTGGAAAGACCAGCAGATCTCCGATAGTCCTGAACTCCGGGTGTGAAACGATGCTCGACAACACCTTCGGTACGGCGGCTGCGGGAGGCTCGAAGTCTGCTTCGACAGACATCCCCGCGGCCTCCGCAGCCCGCCTCAACTCGTCGACCGGCACGTCCGAAAGGCCCGCTCCTCGAGCCAAACCCTCGAGATCGTCGGGCGTGACCACTCCGAGTGGATGATCGGCTTTGACACCCTCGATGAACGCCGCGACGTGCCCCGATCGCGCTTTGGCCTGCGCAGTAGCCTGGCCTGCCCAGAACTCTGCGCGCTCGAAGTCGAGCGCAGCGACCTTCATCGCCTCAAGCAACTGGCGCAGGAGCGCAGCTGACGGCGGGTTACCACCCCACTTATTGAGCGTGGTTTCGATCGATCGAAAGTGCGCAGCGAGGTCCGCGTCCGCGGCGGAGGAGAGGTCGAAAAGCTTTGCCGGGTTCACTGGCGCGAGCGCTTGCTCCCCCGCGCCGGACTTGAGTTCCCGGATGGCTGACGCCACAGCGTCCATCCGATTCCGGTCCTTCGCGAGTGGAACGACGACCTGCGCCTTATAGGCCTTGAAGTCGATCGGCATCATGCAGAATTGGCGACGGCGCCATCACGAGCGGAGGCTCAGGCCAGAGACCTGTGCCTTTGCAGCCGCCACGGCGTCACGAGACAACACTGCGGTTTGCACCTCGATGAGCTCAAAGTTCCCGCTGGCAGGATCGGTCACTTTGCACTGCACGAGTCCTTCCGCAGTCACTGCGAAGTCGATGTGGATCGGGGAATTCCGAGGCAGCGGCGGTACCGACAGATCGACCGACTTCAGCTCTTCGTTGCTCTCTGGATCCTCGGATTCTTTCTCGCCGCGCTGCTCGTAGATTGAGAGCGCCACCGAGGTCTGGTTGTCGGAGAGAGTGGCAGCCTCGATGCTATCTGCGGTCATGGGAATGGCATCGTTGCTGTGCGCAATGAAGCTGATGTAGCCCGTCTTGTCGTGCTCGTCACGGAAGAAGCGAACGCCCAAGGCTTTCGAGATGACGTTGGACACCTGCAGCGTCGACGCCCCACCCAGGTAGTGCTTGGGCGTAGCGGTCGCCTGCTCTTCGGAGGCACTCGCAGTCTCACCATCAGTGGAGAGCACCTCGTCAACCGCGGTCTGACCGTAGATCGCCGCACCCTTGGCCACGGCGAGGTCATAGTCGGTCGGGATCGGTTCGAGCCCGAGCTGCTCTTTGAGGGCCGCGGCAACCATCGGCATCCGCGATGATCCGCCAACGAGGAGGAACTTGTCGACCGTCAGCCCTGGCCGCTTGGACTCGGCGAGAGCGGTTGCGCGGCGACAGATCTCGATCGTCTGGTCGACAAGATACTTCGTAGAGTCTTCGAAATCTGCACGCGTGATCGTGATCTGCTCGTCGGCGCTGTTGTAACGGCACCGGACTGTCGCCGAATCGCGTTTGGTCAGCGACTGCTTCGTCTGCTCGGCATCCCTACGGAGTTCGCTGAGGAACGCGTCATCGTATCGGGGGTCGTCCTCGCCGAGCCCGGCCTGCGCGATGAACCTCTCAGCGATGAGATCTACGAGCGCCTGATCCCAGTCCGCACCTCCGAGGGTCCGGTTGCCGTCGATCGCGACGACCTCAACCTTGCCACCACCGACCTGCATGATTGTCGTGTCGAACGTGCCACCACCGAGGTCGTAGACGAACAGTGTTTGCGTCCGGTCACTTCCGATTCCGATCGACAGCGCTGCAGCGACCGGCTCGGTCACGATCCCGACCACCTCCAGGCCCGCGATCTCGCCCGCCTGCTTTGTGGCCTCACGTTCCTGAATGCCGAAGTATGCCGGCACGGTGATGACAACCTTCGTGACGTCCTCACCTGTCTCGATATTCGCCGCAGCGACGATCTCCTTCAGGATGAGCGCGGATACCGACTCGGGCGTATAGGTCGTTCCCCGATACTCCAGGGGATAGACCGTGCCCATATGACGCTTGATAAGGGCTGCCCCGTTGTCTGGGTCGGCTACAAGCACTTGCTTGGCCTGCTTGCCGATGACGACGTTGCCCGATTCTTCGAAGTACGCAACCGATGGGGTGGTGAAGTCACCTTCGGTGTTGCGGATGATCTCCGCCTGGTCGAGGTCGTTGATCCGCGCGATCGCAGAGTAGGTCGTTCCCAGGTCGATTCCGTAGACCTTGTCGCTCAACTCTCGGACTCCTTCTGCTCGTGGTCGGTTACGTGTGGGATGTCTTCGGAGTTCTCCCCGGGCGAGGGTGGTTCAACTGTGGGAGACGGCGGTGCCGCGTAGGAGTAGAGCACGACTTGAGCGGGCACCGAGACGCGCCGGGCTCCAGAGAACGTGAAACCCTGCCGGATGACACGTTTAATTCGTCGATCCAACGTTGGATCGTCGGTGGGGACAGTGGCTGTGACGTGGTGAGCGGTGGCGTCAAACGGACCATCGGGCTCCGCTCCAACGGAATCCAGATCGATCAACCCCAGGGCTTCTTCAATCGCTCGGGCAAAGAACGCGAAGTCGTTGGCAGACTTCTCCCCCAGCTCGGCTGCGGCAGCGCGTGCGTCCGAGGCCTGCGCGTGCAAGCCTGCGAGCCGCTGGATCGTCGGGCGAAGCAACGCAAGTATCTGGTCGCCCTGTAGCTCGGTGATCCGTTCATTCATCGCGCGGATGATCTCTTCATGCCGCTCGGATCGTTCGTGAAAACGGGAGACCTGAGCTGTGAGTTCGTCGAGCTTCTCAGCGACCGTGTGCCAGTCCTGCTCGCTGGAGGCCAGTTCCTTCGCTGGCTTCGCTTCGGGCGTGGGCAGGGCCTCATCCGTCCCCATTAGAGGCAACCGTGTCGGGCTCTGAGGCAGCGAATCGGCACGAGGGCTGTCACGAGCACTGAGCGTCCTTCCGTCTTCGCTCTCCGCCGAGTTCGGGATCGGTCGGCGGTTAAGTGTCGAAACTAGGGGCCGCGGCTGCGGCGAATTGGCACCGTGCGGAGGTTCCGAACGATTCCGGACGATCCCGAATAGCGAGAACCTCGCCGAGTAATCCCGATCAACTACATCGGCACCAGCGCCCGCCGACGGTTGCGAACTCGGCGTCGATCCGCCCCTGAGAAAAGTCACCAGGACCTTCGACAGTTCCCATTCCTTGCGACGGCGTCTTGCCGAACGAAGCCGAACAGCGTCAGAGGACTTCGCTACGATCTCGATCAAGCCCGAGGATGTCGGCAGTGGAAAGTCCGGGGGGACACGCCATGCATATCGATGAACAAGCTGAGCAAGGCAGAGTGATGGACCGCCTCGTCGCGGAACTGCAACTGTTGAGGCTCAATGCCGGCGACGTGAGCTATTCGCAGATCGCGGACCGCGTCCGCGAACTCCGCCAGAACCGCGGCGAAACGGGATCGGCCGCTTTCGTCGGCCGCACCACGATCTACGACGCATTTCAGCCTGGCAGGCACAGGATCAGTCCGGACCTCATCGCCGACATCGCCAGCGCGCTGGGTGAGGATGCCGAAAGTGCCGCGCGGTGGCGGGAGTACTGCATCCGCGCACGGGCCGACGAGAACCAGCGACGGCGCGACGCGACATCCGACCCGGCACGCGCCGGGAGCAAGGATGGCGCCCACGCTCGCAGCGCCGCAGGTCGCGGCGCCACCGCGCTCGCACACACTCCAACGAAGCTGCCTCAAAGTTCGAGTAACAGCCAGGGGAACTGGCTCACACGAACGCTCGGCAAGCGCGGCGCGACCATCACCGTGCTGACGCTGATCGTGATCGCATGCGCGCTGGTCAATGTGAGCGGCTCACGGCTCGCCGTCGCGTTCGCTCTGCCTCTCTACCTGGACATGATCGGCACTGCGATCGCCGCGATCGCGCTCGGACCGTGGTTCGGCGTCGGCGTCGCGATCCTGAGCCACTCGCTCGTGGCGCTGCTCGCATGGGAATGGCAGGGTCTGCCATTCATGATCGTCAACATTGTCGGCGCCCTCATCTGGGGGTACGGGGTGCGCGCGCGGCGGATGGGCACAACCCCGCTGCGGTACTTCCTCCTCAATATCATGGTCGCGATCAGCTGCACGATCGTCGCGACGCCGATCATCATGATCGTGTGGGGAGGAGTATCCATCAACGAGGGTGCCCAGGGAATCGCTGCGAACCTGGTCACGCTCGGCCACGGTGTGATCGGCGCCGTGTTCTCGGCCAACATCCTCACCTCGATGATGGACAAGCTGATCGCGGGCTTCATCGCCATCTCGGTCCTTCCCTATGTCATCGCTGCGTTGCCCCCGAGCGCGCGAGGCATAGAGTTCATCCCCTCCACGATGCACTTGACGTTCCCGAAGGTTTTCACGCCTCTTCGCGGGACCGCCGTCACCTACCCGTGACGGCCGGAGAGCCTCAGCCCACCCACACCGTCGCGAGCACGAGCGCGGCGGGCGCGAGAGGGATGGCCCAGCCGAGGAGCGCGTCGGTGCGGCATCCGTCTGTTCGCTCGGGATCGCGGCGGGCACGCCATCCGGTCACGACCCAGACGGATGCCGAGGCCGCCAGCGCCAGCAGAGTCACGATGCGAATGGATGCCGACACCTCGAAGCCTGCGAGGAGCGTCGCGATCTGCGCGAACGCGATGACACCCCAGGGAACGATCGCGACTGCGGATCCGACGGCGAAAGCGGCGCCACCGAAGCGGCCGGTCGCGGCGCGGTGATCGTGGACGATGAGAAAGAGCGCTCCGGCGGCGCCCAGCGCGTAGATCGGGACGAGACTCGTGACCTCGGTGATGCCG
>NZ_DBHD01000049.1:982-1177 GCF_002296025.1 Microbacterium sp. UBA837 | reverse complement strand
AGACTCGTGACCTCGGTGATGCCGTTGAGCTGGGCGACGAGGAACGTGCCGACGCCAGCGGGTTGCGAGTACTCGATCCAGCGCCAGGTGTGGCGGTCGGCCGCGGCATCCGTGGCGTGACGTCGGCGCAGGGCAGGGACGAGCAGCAGCAGGCGCATGGCGGCGACGAACAGCAGCAGTACGGCGATCGCTGCG
>NZ_DBHD01000049.1:481-637 GCF_002296025.1 Microbacterium sp. UBA837 | reverse complement strand
GGCAACACGACGGGCGTCGGCGTGGCGAGGATGAGCATCCCGCCGTCGGCCGGTGCGACTCCGGGTGGGGTGAGGGTCAGCGTGATGAGCGGCGCGAAGCCCGACTGCAGGCTCGAGGCGACGAGGGCGACCACGGCGAGGATGACGGCCACGGCC
>NZ_DBHD01000049.1:0-150 GCF_002296025.1 Microbacterium sp. UBA837 | reverse complement strand
GGCGAGGTCAGCGCGCGGCACGGGTGGGGTGTCGATCGGCGGCTCGGGGCGTGGGCGGGTGGGGTTGTTCATGCCACTCCTTTTCCGGGCCTGGGTGCACCGATCTCGGTCTTGTGTCGAGCTTAGGTCGGTGCGTTCGCGGGCGTCGGT
>NZ_DBHD01000117.1:16166-19911 GCF_002296025.1 Microbacterium sp. UBA837 | reverse complement strand
GAGTGCGACGATCACGGCGGGCAGGAGCATGGACAGGGTGACCGGCGCCACGTGGACGGCATCCAACCCGAGTCGAACTATCGCGATCTGCGCTCCGGCGGCAGAGACGACGATGCCCAGCACCGTGCCGATCGTCGCACCGAGAACGCCGACGATCAGGCCCTGGGAGGCCACGCGTGCTCGCTGCGACCGCGCCGACGCGCCGATCAGACGCAGCAGGGCGATCTGGCGCGATCGTCCGGCGACGACAGTCGCGAACGTGTTGGCCGTGACGATGCCGGCGACATAGACCGCGAGCGCGACGAGCAGCAGAGTGAGGAATCCGAGGATGAAGGCGAGGGTGCCGCTGTCGCCGATGTACGGGTCCGCCCGCAGCATCGCCGCCAGAAAGTCGGTCGTGGCGATGAGCACGACCCCGAACACGGTCGAGATTGCAGCGACCAGGATGCTCGCCCCCATCCCGCGTTCACGCAGCCACGCGACGTTAGCGCGGGCGCGCGGCACGCGCAGCGACGGCTTATCGACGGATGCCACGACCGCGCTCATGCGCCGACCTCCGCCCGACGAGTCTGCGCGCCGGCGTCGGCTGCCAGCATGTGAGCCGAAATCTGCTCGGCGGTCTGCGCGGGCTTGTCGGCGACGAGGCGCCCGTCGCCGAGGAACAGGACCCGGTCAGCGTGGCTGGCGGCGACGGGGTCATGGGTGACCATGGCGATCGATTGCCCCCGGGTGCGGCTCGCTTCAGCCAGCAGAGCGAGCACCTCACGCCCCGAGCGCGAGTCGAGGTTTCCCGTCGGCTCGTCGGCGAAGAGCAGGTCGGGCGCGGTCGCCAGGGCGCGGGCTATCGCAACACGCTGCTGCTGGCCACCCGAGAGCTCGTGCGGCCGGTGATTCAAGCGCGAGCGAAGCCCGAGGGTGTCGATCAGCCCGTCGATGCGCGAGCGTTCCAACACACTCGGCGTGCGGCCGTCCAGGTCGAAGGGCAACAGGATGTTGCCGAGCGCATCGAGGGTCGGCACGAGGTTGAAGGACTGGAACACGAAACCGACACGACGACGACGGAGGATCGTGAGTTCGAGGTCACCGAGATCGGTGATGTCAGTGTCGCCGATCCACACCCGCCCGGCAGTCGGGGCGTCGAGCCCAGCCATGATGTGCATGAGGGTCGACTTGCCCGAGCCGGAGGGACCCATGATCGCGGTGAACTCCCCGCGACGGATGCCGACAGTGACGTCATCGAGCGCCCTGACCGTTCCGCTGCCGGAGCCATAGGTCTTGCCGAGGTTCTCTACGCGGGCCGCCAAGCCCATCTGCGTCGTGGTGATTTTCATACCTCCGACGCTAGGAATCAGGCCCGTACCCCCGCGTCAGCCCGAAGTCGCGCCGTCATCCATCGGAAGGATGATTCCTCGGCATCCGTCTCGTGCGAGGCTGCGGCCAGCGGCCCCATGATCGGTGTCAGACCAGGCCGTGCTCGTAGGCGAAAACGACGAGTTGGACGCGATCACGCAGCTCGAGCTTGCCGAGGATGCGACTGACGTGCGTCTTCACCGTTGCCTCGGAAAGGTACTCTCGCGCCGCGATCTCGGCGTTTGACAGGCCCCGCGCGGCGAGACCGAAGATCTCGCGTTCTCTCTCGGTCAGCTCGCCGAACGCTCGCGGCGCCGGCCGGGTCTGTTCGTCCCGGAAGTGCGCGAACAGCTGCGCCGTGGCCGTTGCCGCGATCACCGCCGAACCGGAGTACACGCTGCGGATTGCGGCGAGCACGAACTCCGGCTCGGCATCCTTGAGCAGGAATCCGCTCGCGCCGCCGCGGATCGCGCGTGCGGCTGCCTCATCGAGGTCGAACGTCGTCAGCATCACGATCCGTGGCGCGTCAGGGTCCTGTAGCAAATGCGCCGTCGCCTCGATCCCGTCCATGACGGGCATCCGGATGTCCATGAGCACGACATCCGGACGCGTGTCTCGCGCCATCGACAGGGCCGCCTGGCCGTCTCCCGCCTCGCCGACGACGGCCATGTCGGGTTGGGAGTCGATCACCATGCGGATGCCGGCGCGAAAGAGCGCCTGGTCATCCACGAGCGCGACACGGATGACGCCCGGACCGGGGTTGCTCTGGTCGTTCATCGTGCCGCGGACCCGTGAGGTTGCGGTTCCGCGGCGAAGGGGAAGGTCGCCCGCACGACCCACAGCTCCCCGACCATCCCTGCCTCCACTGCCCCACCGACCAGCCGCGCCCGCTCGCGCATGCCGACGATACCGTGGGTCACTCCGGCGGGGTCAGTCAGGGGCGCGGCATCCGCCGCGGGCGGGTCGACGGGCTCCGCGACAGGATTCGATGCCCACAGGTGCAGACGGTCCGGGAGCCAGCGCATCGTCACCTCGACATCTCCGTTGCCGTGGCGGATGGCGTTCGTGAGCGCCTCCTGCAGCACGCGGTAGATGGCCAACTGCACGGCAGCCGGCACGTTCGCGGTAGGCATCGGTTCCACGTCTACGCGCACCGCGAGCCCGGCAGCTCGCACCTGGGAGTACAGACTCTCCAGATCGTTCAGCATCGGCTGCGGCGCCATCCCTTCGCTGTGGCGCAACTGCGCCAGCAGCAGCCGAACATCAGCGAGCGCGCTGCGCGCCGTCGTCGAGATCGTCGCGAGCGCGTCCTTCCCCGCCTGCGGATCGGCGTCGGCTGCGTACCGAGCCCCATCGGCCTGGGCGATGATGACGGCCAGCGAATGACCGACGACATCGTGCATGTCGCGCGCGATCCGACCTCGCTCCTGCTCCTCGATGCGTTCCCGTTCGGCACGCTCGCGCTCACGCTGGGTGCGTCGAGCGCGCAGGGACGTTCGAACCAGAGCACCCACGGTCCAGGCCAGGAGCAACGCGAACCCCGCAGCGATGAGAACAGCAGCTGCCAGCGGAAGGACGCTCCACGACGCGGCACTGAGCAGCTGCGAACCGAAGAGATAGCCGGTGATGACGGTGGCCCCGACGATCGCCGACGAGAATCCGAGCCAGTACACCAGCGTGCTCCCGTAGGCAGCCGTCGCGTAGAGCACGGCGAAGATCGCGAGGTCGACGGGCGCGGGTGGACGCAGCATCAGCATCTGCATCGTCGCGCCGACCCACGCCGTAGCGAGCGCGAGGGGCGGTGAGAGCCGCCGCAGCGCGAGCGCCGCCGCGAAGAGAAGGCACATGACCACGGTCGGCAGTGCCGACTCGGCTGCCCAGCCGCCGATCGTCAGCTCAAAGGGGAGACAGAGCAGCCCGAACACTCCCGCAACCGACACATCGGTTGCCACCTGGTACGGCAGGAGTTCACGAAAGAGTGCGGAGCGTCTCACCTCACCCACGCTACGGAACGCGCGCCCAGAGCGCGTCAGTCTGAAGATGTATGTGCGCCGGGCCGACCGCCTACGGTGCAGGCGTCCGCTCGGTCTCGGTCTCGGACTCGGTCTGCGACGGCGTCTCGGGCGCGGTCCGGTATTGCTCGGTGATGAGCCGGTACGACCGCGTCGCGAATGCGAGCAGGGCGATGACGACCATGGCAAGACCTGCGAAGACGAGCACGAGCGCGATGCCGCGCGTCTCCCCGTCCCCAAGAAGCCATCCCCACGTCTGCTGGCCGCTCGGCGTTTCCATGTAGGGGATGACCCAGAACTCCGCGATCGGCGCGATCAGGAACGCGGTGATGGGGGCGGCTGCCGATTCGAAAGCCGCGGCGAACCCGAACACACGCCCCTGC
>NZ_DBHD01000117.1:0-15835 GCF_002296025.1 Microbacterium sp. UBA837 | reverse complement strand
TGCCCGCGACCACGAGCAACATCGTGCGAATCGGGTTGCGTCCGAGGCCGAACCTGGCGATCAGGACGCCGCCGACGATGAACCCCGTCGCGGCGACCCCGAACACGGTGCCCCAGGCTTCGACACTGAACAGGGTCAGCCCGTACGGGTCCATCAGGGCGATGTAGACCCCACCGATGAGGTTGTTGCACGTCGAGAAGATGATGAGTGCGAAGAGCCCGGGCGCCAGTCTCACAGCGGTGATCGCGCCGCGCAGGTCGACACCGCGTCCGACGGATGCCGCCGGCTGCTCCTCGGGAATCCGGAGCAGGAGCAGGTGAACACCCGCGATCGCGGTTGCGACGATGGCGATGAGCAGCGTCCACTCCATGCCGAGCGGGCCGACCGACAGGCCGCTGAACACGCTGGTGATGATGAAGGCGATCCCCTGCACTGTGCCGACCAGACCGTTGGCATTCGCGTGCCGCTCTTCGGGGACGAGGAGTGTCACGAGGTACACCCAGAAGGTCAGCGCGAACCAGAGGTAGCTCGTCGTGATGTTCGCAGCCGCAGTGTTCACGAGAACGTGGAGGAACACGCGCTCGTTCGGGGTACGGATCAACCGCGTGCGCGGCGCAACTGTGGGATCCGCCGGAGCGGGAGTCGTCATGCGGGGAAGCGCACTGCGCGGCTCGGACGTCGGGAACAGCCGGATGCCGCAACTGCGGCGGTGGCGCTCAGCCCGTCACGCGCACCGCACGCGCGAGCGAGGCAGCCACGGCATCGACGTCACCGCTCACGAGACCGACAGTGACGCGGATGAGGGGGCGAGCGGTGCGGTCTGAGAGGAAAAAGGGCGACCCCGCCGCCACACCGATGCCGGCCGCAGCGAGATGAAGGAGCGCCGCGCGCTCGTCCGCGACGTCCCAGGAGACGTTGAGGCCGTCACCGGCAACGGCTGAGACTCCGTGGCGGCGCAGTGCGCCGGCCAGCTCCCGCTGACGAGTCCGGTAGCTCTCGCGGGCGCGAACCACAGCCTCGATCGATACGGGGTCTGACAAGAGATCGAAGAGTACGGCCTGGATGGTACGTGAGGTCCATCCCGGCCCCAGCAGCCTGCGCGCCACGACGCGGTCGACGATGCGCGATGGGCCTCCGAGCGCGGCGATGCGCAGATCGGGACCGTGGGATTTCGAGAAGCTGCGTACGTGCACGACCTGCTCTGGCAGCCACCGGGCGAGCGTCACCTCGGGCGCTGCGGCTACGAGCCCGGAATGGTCGTCCTCGATGATGACGACCCGCGCTCCGTTTCGCGAGGCGCGTACCAATCGCGCAAGCTCAGCCGCGCGCTCGGGGCTCGTCGACACACCCGTGGGGTTGTGTGCGCGCGGCTGCAGAAGCACCGCGGTCGGCCTCGTCGCGAGCGCACGCGCGAAGCTACTCGGCGCGATCCCCTCGGCGTCGAGTTCTACGGGGATCGGCTGCGCCCCCAGGTGCTCGATGAGGTCGAAGAAGTACGGGAAGCCGGGGTTTTCGACCACCACGCGGTCTCCGAAGCGCACGACCTGTTCGAGCGCACGACCGACGCCGTCCAGGGCACCGTCGACGACAGTGATCGCCTCCGCATCGCTCGGCCACACCCGGCGGAGCAACGTCTCCAGTTCGGGTAGCACGGGCGACTCGTGGTATCGACCGGTGTGAGCGCGCGGCGACACCCGCGAGAAGGCACGCGCGAGGTCGGGGAGCAGGTCGGCATCCGGAGTCCCTCCCGAGAGGTCGAGCCGCGGCGATCCCGGATGCTGGGCAAGGCCCTGCACGCGCGGCGACATCCACTCCTGCCGTTCCTCGCGCACGAACGATCCTGCCCGCCCACGCGAGACGATCAGCCCGGCCTGCGAGAGCGCCTTCCACGCAGCGCTCACTGTCGCAGGGCTCACACCGAGCCGTCCCGCGACCTCGCGCACGGTCGGCAGTCGCTCACCGGCGGCCAGATCTCCGGCCGTGATCAGGCGGGCAAGCTCTGCCGCGATAGCGCGCGGCGTGGGATCGGTGAAGTGCGCACGATCGATCACCGTGGTCATCGCCCACCCAATCTCGATCACACCAACATTTACGGTCGCGACACGGGACGAAACCGAAGGGAAATGTTCACGCCGAACAATAACAGACACGCCACGGCGCTTCGTGGCCCCTTCGACCGGACGGAGAGTGCACGAGATGACGACGGTGAGAGCGGCCATCACGCAGACGACGTGGACCGGCGACAAGGCATCCATGCTCGACAGGCACGAGCAATTCGCGAGGGATGCCGCCGCCGACGGCGCGCAGGTGGTGTGCTTCCAGGAGCTCTTCTACGGGCCCTACTTCGGCATCACACAGGACAAGAAGTACTACCGCTATGCCGAGCCGGTCGACGGCCCGATCGTGGAGCGCTTCGCCGCGGTAGCGAAGGAGCTCGGCACTGTGATGGTGCTGCCGATCTACGAGGAAGCGCAGACCGGGGTCTACTACAACACGGCGGTTCTCGTGGATGCCGACGGCACCGTGCTGGGGGCGTATCGCAAGAACCACATCCCCCACGTCGAGAAGTTCTGGGAGAAGTTCTACTTCCGTCCGGGCAACCTCGGCTACCCCGTCTTCGACTCGGCGGTCGGAAAGGTCGGCATGTACATCTGCTACGACCGCCATTTCCCGGAGGGATGGCGCGAGCTCGGCCTGAACGGCGCGCACATGGTCTTCAACCCCAATGCGACCAAGCCGGGCCTGTCCAACCGCCTGTGGGAGGTCGAGGGGCCGTGCGCGGCTGTTGCCAACGGCTACTTCGTCCTCCAGCCCAATCGCGTCGGCCGCGAGGACAACGAGTACGGCGACGAGGCTGTCAGCTTCTACGGCACGAGCCAGGTGATCGACCCGCGCGGCAATTTCGTCGGGGCGCTGGGCTCGAGCGAGCACGAGGAGGTCCTCATTCGCGACCTGAACCTCGACATGGTGCAGGAGATGCGCGACGACTGGCAGTTCTACCGCGACCGTCGCCCCGACAGCTACGAAGGGATCTCCGCACCGTGAGCACGACACTGATCACCGGCGGCACCGTCGTCTCCGCCACCGGGCGGGCTCCGGCCGATGTCCTCGTCGACGGCGAGAAGATCGTCGCCGTCCTCGCGCCCGGCTCGGAACTGCTCGGCACGAACCTGGCGGCATCCGTCGACACTGTCGTCGATGCGAGCGCCAAGTACGTCATCCCCGGCGGCATCGACGCCCACACGCACATGCAGCTGCCTTTCGGGGGCACGTTCGCGAGCGACACGTTCGAAACCGGCACGCGCGCGGCAGCGTGGGGCGGTACGACGACCATCGTCGACTTCGCCGTGCAGACGTACGGCACGAAAGTGCCCGACGGCCTTGCGAAGTGGCACGAGTTGGCAGCGGGAAACTGCGCGATCGACTACGGGTTCCACCAGATCGTCGGCGGCATCGACGACGAATCGCTCGCGTTCTTGCCGACCCTCGTTGACGAAGGCATCACGAGCTACAAGCTGTTCATGGCCTACCCCGGCGTCTTCTACTCGGACGATGCCCAGATCCTGAAAGCGATGCAGGTCGCCGCCGACACGGGGCTGCTCACGATGATGCACGCCGAGAACGGCCCCGTCATCGACGTGCTCGCCCAGCAACTCGTCGATGCCGGCAAGACCTCACCCTTCTTCCACGGCAAGGCCCGCGTTTGGCAGGCCGAAGAAGAGGCCACCCACCGCGCGATCATGCTCTCGAACATCACCGGGGCGCCGTTGTACGTCGTGCACGTCTCGGCGAAACAGGCTGTCGCGCAGCTCGCGGCCGCTCGCGACAACGGATTCAACGTATTCGGCGAGACCTGCCCGCAGTATCTCTACCTGTCGCTGGAAGAGCAGTTGGGCGCCTCGAGCGAGCAGTGGGGCCAGTTCGAGGGCGCCAAGTGGGTGTGCTCGACGCCGCTGCGCTCGCGCGCCGAGGGCCACCAGGACCACATGTGGCAGGCCCTGCGCACCAACGATCTGCAGATGGTCTCCACCGACCACTGCCCGTTCTGCATGAAGGATCAGAAGACCCTGGGCCTGGAGGACTTCCGTAAGATCCCCAACGGCATCGGCTCAGTCGAGCACCGGATGGATCTCATGTACCAGGGCGTCGTCACCGGCGAGATCACCCTGGAGCGGTGGGTCGAACTCACGAGCACCACCCCGGCGCGCATGTTCGGCATGTACGGCAAGAAGGGTGTCATCCAGCCCGGGGCGGATGCCGACATCGTCGTCTACGATCCGAACGGTCACACCTCCATCGGCCTCCCGGTCGACGACCTGGGTCATAGCACCGGCAAGTCCCACCACATGAACATGGACCACTCCGCCTGGGAGGGGTTCGAGATCGACGGGCACGTCGACACCGTGATCTCCAAGGGCAAGGTGATCGTCGACGCAGGCCAGTACCTCGGACGCAAGGGCGACGGCAGCTTCGTCAAGCGCGGCCTGAGCCAGTACCTGGTGTGAGGCGATGACGATGGACTTCGGTGTCGTCCTGCAGACGAATCCTCCCGCGTCGCGCGTGATCCAGCTGTCGAAGCTGGCCGAAGCGCACGGTTTCAGCCACGTCTGGACCTTCGACTCCCACCTGCTGTGGGAGGAACCGTACGTGATCTACTCAGCGATCCTCGCCGAGACCCGCAAGGTCGTCGTCGGCCCGTTCGTGACGAACCCCGCGACACGGGACTGGACGGTCACGGCATCCGTGTTCGCGACCTTGAACGAGATGTACGGAAACCGCACGATCTGCGGCATCGGGCGCGGCGACTCGGCGGTGCGGGTCACCAACGGCAAGCCGTCGACGCTGGCCGAACTGCGGGAGTCCATCCACGTGATCCGGGAGCTCGCGAACTCTCGAGCCGTCGAGTACAAGGGATCGACGCTGCAGTTCCCGTGGAGCCAGGGGTCCGAGCTGGACGTCTGGGTCGCAGCGTACGGGCCGCTCGCGCTGAAGCTCACGGGCGAAGTGGCCGACGGATTCATCCTGCAGCTGGCGGACCTCGACATCGCGGCCTGGATGATCAAAACGGTCAAGGATGCCGCAGCGGCAGCCGGCCGCGACCCCGAGTCGATCGACTTCTGCGTCGCGGCCCCCATGTACATCGGCGAGGACTGGGAGCACATGCGCGACCAGTGCCGGTGGTTCGGGGGGATGGTCGGCAATCACGTCGCCGACATCGTCGCGAAGTACGGCACCGACGGCAGCGTGCCGCGTGCTCTCACCGACTACATCGAGGGGCGCACCGGCTACGACTACAACTCGCACGGCAAGAGCGACAACGACCACGTGGACTTCGTTCCCGACGAGATCGTCGACCGATTCTGCGTCCTCGGCACCGCCGAAGAGCACATCGCCAAGCTCGGGGCGCTACGGGAGCTCGGCGTCACGCAGTTCGCGGGGTACCTGCAGCACGACAACAAGGAGGAGACCCTCCGCGTCTACGGCGAGACCGTGATCCCGGCCCTGCGCGAGAAGGTCACGGCCAAGTCGTGAGGCGTGACGGCGAGTGAAGCGGCTGCAGACATGAGCCGGAGGGCGACGGGACTGGGCTGGGGCATCCTCGGCGTGCTCGCGATCGTGCTGCTCTGGGAGGCCTACAAGTTCCTGGGGCCCGCGGAGGGTGTCGTGATCGGCGCCGTCGAGGGTCAGACGGGCTCGGGGGTCATGATCCTGCCCCGCACCCACGACCGTGCGATGCCGCACGTGTGGGACATGCTCGCGCGACTGTTCGAGCCGACCAGCGGGGGGGAAACCCCGCCGCTGATCGCGACAGTCGCGATCGCGGCCGTCACGACGCTGGGAATCGCCGCCGTCGGGTGGGTGCTCGGCGTCATCGTCGGCGGCGCACTGGCACTCGTGATGCAGCGCTGGCAGCTGCTGGAGTGGGGGCTGCTGCCCTGGATCGTCGTAAGCCAAACGGTCCCGCTCATCGCCTTCGCCCCGGTCATCAACGCGATCGGCAACCAGATCGACCGCGGCGGGACGAGCTGGCCGCAATGGCTGTCGGTCGCCGTCATCGCGTCGTATCTCGCGTTCTTCCCCGTCGCTGTCGGCGCTCTGCGCGGACTCGAAGCCCCCGACCGGATCCACGTCGACCTCATGCGCACCTACGCCGTCGGGTACTGGTCGACGCTGCGCCACCTGCGGCTGCCCGCCGCCGTACCCCACCTGCTGCCCGCGCTGCGCCTGGCGGCAGCGAACGCCGTGCTCGGTGTCGTCGTCGCAGAGGTCTCGATCGGGATGCGCGGCGGAATCGGGCGGATGCTGATCCAACTCGCCGGCCAGGGATCCAGCGATCCGGCCGCCCCGTGGGGACCCATCTTCGGCTCGATCGTGCTGGGTCTGATCGCCGCCGGGTCCGTCGCGCTGATCGGGGTCGGACTCCACCGCTACCGACGAGGAGAGGCCACCGCATGACCCCTCAGACACCGACCGCGCCGACCGCGATCGCCGCCGTGCACGCACGCGACGTGGGCAAGTTCTTCCCGACGAAGGCGGGCGATGTCACGGCGCTGACGGGCGTCGATCTCGAAGTCGCGGCCGGCGAGTTCGTCTCGCTGATCGGGCCCTCGGGATGCGGAAAGTCGACGCTGCTGCGCCTGATCGCCGATCTCGATTCGGCCACGAGCGGGGATCTGCAGATCTTCGGCAAACCCGCGGCGCGCGCCCGGGTCGACCAGGACTACGGCATCGCGTTCCAGCAGGCGGGACTGCTGCCGTGGCGCACTGTGGCCGCGAACATCGCCCTGCCGCTCGAGCTTCACGGCACCGCCAAGCCGGAACGCGCCGCGCGGGTCGCGGAGCTCGCCGAACTCGTGGGGTTGTCGGATTTCACCGAACGCTATCCCGACCAGTTGTCGGGCGGGATGCAACAGCGTGTCGCAATCGCGCGCGCCCTCGCGACCCGTCCGCGCCTGCTGCTGATGGACGAGCCGTTCGGGGCGCTCGATGAGATGACCCGCGAGTACCTGCAGTCCGAGCTGACCCGCATCGCCGCCGAGACCGGCGCCGCGGTGGTGTTCGTGACGCACTCGATCCCCGAGGCGGTGTTCCTGTCTGACCGTGTCGTCGTGATGAGCCCGCGACCGGGCCGCATCACCGAAGTCGTCACGGTGGGACTCGGCGACGCGCGTGACGACGACCTGCGCGAGTCCCCCGCCTATTTCGAGCGGGTCACGGCTGTACGCGAAGCGTTGCACGGCTCGAAGATCGAGAGGGCGAACGAACGATGAGCCTGCGCGAACCCACCGCTCCCGCGCTGCCGTCGTGGGTGCGCACCGCCGCTCCCGTCGGGGTCGGCATCCTCGGGCTCGTGGCCTGGGTGCTGTACGTGGACGTCGCAGCCGCCGCGCCCCGGATGCTGCCGAGTCCGATCGCGATCGCGCAGGAGTTCGTGCTGCGGTGGAACATCATCGCCGAGGGGATGGCCGTCACCGCGACCAACGCCTTCGTGGGGCTCATCGCGGGATCGCTCATCGCCATCGCGCTGGCCGCGCTCGCCGCGGCGATCCGGCCGATCGACGGGATGCTGGCCCCCCTCGTCGCGGCGCTCGCGGTGATTCCGATCGTCGCGATCACGCCGGTGTTGAACACGATGTTCGGGGCGTCCAGCCAGTTCGGGAGGCAGGCGGTTGCAGGTCTTGCCGCGTTCATCCCGGTGTTCGTCAACGTGTTGCGGGGCCTGCGGCAGAGCCGGCCCGTGCACCGCGACCTGTTCCGCGCGTCGGCTGCCACGTCGGCGCAGACTTTCCGACTGCTGACCCTGCCGACGGCCCTGCCCTACCTCATGACGGGTCTGCGGATCGCAAGTTCGCTGGCGGTCATCGCGGCCCTCGTCGCGGAGTACTTCGGCGGGCCCGCTGACGGCATCGGCACCGCGATCGCGACGTACGCCAAGTCGGGGCGGGCCGCGCTCGCCTGGGCCTTCGTCCTCGGCGGAATCATCATCGGCCTCTTCTTCTTCCTGGTCACCTCGCTGCTCGAGCGGCTGGCGACCCGAAGGATGCCGGTCTAACCGGCATCGAGCACCACCCGTACCACCGAGAGAGCACCCCACAGATGAAGGGAACACCGTGAGACACAGCACCAGACGCGGCCTCGTGGCCGCATCCACCCTCACCGTCGCCGCACTCGCACTGGCGGCGTGCGCGGGATCATCCGAACCCGCAACGACCGAAGACAGCGGCGAGTTCGAGCCGCTCACGTCCGTGAGTTTGCAGCTGCAATGGCTGCCGCAAGCACAGTTCGCGGGCTACTACGTCGCCCTCGACCAGGGCTACTTCGCCGAAGAGGGCTTCGACGATGTCGAGATCGTCCCCTCGGGCGGTGACATCGTGCCGCAGGACGCGCTGATCGCCGGCGACGTGGACTTCGCGATCGCCTGGGTCCCGAAGGTGCTCGGCAGCCTCGAGGCGACCGGCGCGGAACTCACCGACATCGCGCAGGTCTACCAGGAATCGGGGACGACCCAGGTGTCGTGGGCCGACTCGGGGATCGAGAGCGTCGCCGACTTCGAGGGCAAGCGGATCGGCTCGTGGGGCTTCGGCAACGAGTGGGAGATCTTCGCGGCGATGGCCGCCGAGGACCTCGACTCCACGACGGTGTCGATCACGACGCAGGACTTCAGCATGAACGCGCTGCTGGACGGAGACGTCGACGCCGCCCAAGCGATGACCTACAACGAACTCGCGCAGGTGCTCGAGACCGTCAACCCCGAGACCGGTGAGCTCTACACTCTCGAGGACCTCAACGTCATTTCGTACGAAGAGACCGAGGGCGCGATGTTGCAGGACGCGATCTGGGCCGACACCGAGCGCCTGGCCTCCGACCCGGCATACGCCGATGCGGCAGTGCGGTTCCTGAAGGCCATCGCCAAGGGCTGGATCTACGCCCGCGACAATCCCGTCGAGGCAGCCGCCATCACCTACGACTACGCGATCAACGCCGAAGCTGCCTTCCCGGTGGGACCCGTGCACCAGGAGTGGATGATGAACGAGGTCAACAAGCTCATCTGGAACGGTTCGGAGTTCGGCGTGATGGACCCGGCAGCCTGGGACAAGACTGTCGCCGGGGCCCTGTCGGCTGTCAACCAGGACGGACTGAACCTCATCACGGCCGAGCCGCCGGCGTCGGCGTACTCGAACGAGTACATCGAGCAGGCGCTCGCGGAACTCGTCGAGGAGGGCTACGACGTCTCGGCGACGTACACCCCGATCGAGGTCACCCTCACCGAGGGCGGCCAGTAACTCCCGCGCCGGGTCGGTCGGCATCGCCGGCCGACCCGGCATCACCCCCCACGAAGCAGGGCTCATGACCACCGACAGCGAAGCATTTGATCTCGATCGTGCGCACGTGTTCCACTCGTGGTCGGCGCAGGCGGCGCTGTCACCGCTCGTGTTCGCGGGCGGCTCCGGCACCGAGCTCTGGGACGAGTCGGGTAAGCGATACCTCGACTTCTCGAGCCAGCTCGTGAATGTGAACATCGGACACCAGCATCCGGCGGTCACGTCGGCGATCGCGGCACAGGCCGATGTGCTGACGACCATCGCGCCGACCGCTGCGAACCTGGCGCGCGGTCGTGCCGCGCAGCGCATCGTGGCGCACGCACCGGATGGCTTCGAGAAGGTCTTCTTCACCAACGGTGGGGCCGACGCGAACGAGAACGCGATCCGAATGGCACGCCTGGTCACGGGACGCGACAAAGTGCTCTCGACGTACCGCTCGTATCACGGCAATACCGGGGCGGCGATCGTGTCGACCGGCGACTGGCGACGGATGCCGAACGAGTTCGCTCGCGGCCACGTGCACTTCTTCGGCCCATACCTGTACCGCAGCGAGTTCTGGGCCGACAGCGTCGAGCAGGAGTGCGAACGCGCCCTCCACCATCTCCGGCGCGTGATCGAAGCCGAGGGTCCGTCGACGATCGCGGCGATCCTGCTCGAGTCGATCCCCGGAACCGCCGGGGTCCTCCTGCCCCCGCCCGGTTATCTCGCGGGGGTGCGGGAACTGGCCGACGAGTTCGACATCCTGCTGATCCTCGACGAGGTGATGGCCGGGTTCGGGCGAACGGGTCGCTGGTTCGCCTTCGAGGGCCACGAAGTCGTGCCCGATCTGATCACCTTCGCGAAGGGCGTCAACTCTGGCTACGTCCCGATCGGCGGCGTACTGATCAGCGCCCCCATCGCTCACGCGTTCGACGATCGCGTGTTTCCCGGTGGCCTCACCTACAGCGGCCACCCGTTGGCGGCCGCGTCGATCGTCGCCACGATCGACGCCATGGAATCGGAGGGCATCGTCGAGAACGCGCGGCGCATCGGCTCGGACGTGCTCGCCCCCGCGCTCACCGACCTCGCCGAACGCCATCCCGTGGTCGGGGAAGTGCGCGGCGAGGGTGTGTTCTGGGCCCTCGAGCTCGTCGCTGACCGCGACACCCGCGACCCGCTGCGCGCGGGCGAGATCGCGCGGGCGAAGTCCGAGATGCTCGCCCGCGGCCTGCTCCCATTCACCGTCGACAACCGCATCCATGTCGTGCCGCCGTGCACCGTCAGCGCTGACGAGGTCGCGCGCGCCGTCGAGATCTACGACGACGTGCTCGCCCTGTTGGATGCCGCTCTCTGACCCCCTCCGGCGCGGCCGAGACCGCCCGCCTCACGAAAGGCACTCCGATGTCCGATCTTCCCGTCCTCGATCACTGGGTCGGCGGCGCCGCCTGGCCCGGCACCTCGACCCGTACGGCGCCGGTGTACGACCCGGCGCGCGGCGAAGCGCAGCGCGAGGTGCGCCTGGCCGGAGCCGACGACGTCGCCGCCGCCGTCGCGTCCGCGACCGCCGCGGCACCCGCCTGGCGTGACGCGAGCCTCGCCAAGCGGCAGGGCGTCATGTTCGCCTTTCGCGAGATCCTGAACGCCCGCAAGGAGGAGCTGGCCCGCATCCTCACGTCGGAGCACGGCAAGGTGCTCGCCGACGCTCACGGCGAGATCGCCCGGGGCCTGGAGGTCGTCGAGTTCGCCTGCGCCGCACCGCACCTGCTCAAGGGTGAGTACTCCGAGAGCGTGTCGACGGGCGTCGATGTGTACACTCTGCGCCAACCCCTCGGGGTGGTCGGTGTGATCAGTCCCTTCAACTTCCCCGCCATGGTTCCCTTGTGGTTCGTGCCGATCGCCCTGGCCGCCGGCAACGCGGTCGTCCTCAAGCCCAGCGAGAAGGACCCCTCGGCGGCGAACTGGATCGCAGAGCGCTACGCCGAGGCGGGGCTGCCGGCGGGAGTGCTCTCGGTCGTGCACGGCGACAAGGAGGCCGTCGACGCGATCCTCGAGCACCCCGACATCGCGTCGGTGTCGTTCGTCGGCTCGACCCCCATCGCGAAGTACATCTACGAGACCGCGAGCGCGCACGGCAAGCGCGTGCAGGCTCTGGGCGGAGCGAAGAACCACATGCTGGTGCTGCCGGATGCCGACCTCGACCTCGCGGCCGACTCGGCGGTCAATGCCGGTTTCGGTTCGGCGGGCGAGCGGTGCATGGCGGTGTCCGTCGTGCTCGCGGTCGACTCGATCGCGGACACCCTCGTCGACAAGATCGCCGAACGCATGGCGACGCTGCGCACCGGTGACGGTCTGCGCGGGTGCGACATGGGCCCGCTCATCACGGCGGCGCACCGCGACAAGGTGGCCTCGTACATCGGGGTCGCCCGCGACGACGGTGCGACGGTCGTGGTCGACGGCGCGGGTGTCGAGGTCGACGGCGAACCCGGGGGCTTCTGGCTCGGTCCCACCCTGCTCGACGCCGTGCCGACCTCGTCTGCCGCGTATCGCGACGAGATCTTCGGGCCGGTCCTGTCGGTCGTGCGCGTCGGCGCGTACGACGAGGCGATCGAGATCATCAACGCGAGCCCGTACGGCAACGGCACCGCGATCTTCACGAACGACGGCGGCGCAGCGCGACGGTTCCAACGCGAGGTGAGCGTCGGAATGGTCGGCATCAACGTGCCCATCCCGGTGCCGGTCGCGTACCACTCGTTCGGCGGATGGAAGGCGTCGCTGTTCGGCGACGCGAAGGCGTACGGACCGCAGGCCTTCTCGTTCTTCACGCGAGAGAAGGCTGTCACGTCTCGCTGGCTCGACCCCTCGCACGGCGGCGTCAACCTGGGGTTCCCGCAGAACACGTGACCCGCAGCTGCCGCGCGTCAGGTGCGGGCAGCGGGCGCGACCGGCCTGTTCTCGTAGAACGTCTGGAGCACGACGGTCGTTCGCGTGCTCACATTGGCTGCCGCGCGAACCTCTCGCAACAGCGACTCGAGGTGCCGCGGAGTGGCGACCCGCACCAGCAGGAGGTAGCTCGCCGCTCCCGCAACCGAATGGCACGCCTCGATCTCCTCGAGGTGGGCGAGCAGCTCGGGGGCCGTGTCGGGCTGAGCCGGGTCGAGCGGGGTGATCTCGACGAACGCGGCGAGGGGCTTCCCGACCGCCTCGGGATCAACGACGACCCGGTAACCCGCGATGATCCCGCGGCTCTCCAGTCGGCGCACCCGCGCTTGCACCGCCGACACCGACAGACCGACTGCCCCTGACAGGTCGGCGAGAGTCGCACGCGCATCCACCGATAGCGCGCGCAGGATGCGGGCATCGGTGTCGTCATCGAGCCGAGGGAGCAGCGTTTCCGGAACCATGCGAACGAGCCTATCGACCGCAACGGCCGAAAGCCGGAAATATTCCTGCCCAAACGCATTAGGAACGGAGAAAATCTAGACTCGCGACGACCCTACGTTCGGAGGCCTCATGTCGACCCTGTCGTCCCCCGCACCCCTCACTCCCCTCGCGCCCGCCGAGATCGCCGCCTCGGTCGAGGTGTCCGCGGCCTGGCTTGCGTTGAAGTCAGCAGCCGAGGCGCTGCACCCGCTGCAGGCTGCCGACGGCTCGATTCCGGATGCCGCGCATCACGCCGCCGCCCGCGAGCACGTCGGGGCGATCATGCGCGCCGTCGAGGAGCTGGCACCCGCATTCCCGCACGATAGCGACTACCTCAACGCCCTCACCCGGGACTTCAACCGCTGGGTCGAGAGCGGATTCGGCATCCCGGACTTCCTCGACTCGCTCGTGGAGTTCCAACCGCAGCGGCAGCGCGTGGACGGCATCCGTCACCTCGTCGTCTTCCCGATGTACACGCAGAACGGATCGCGCCAGCGCCACGTCGAAGCCGTGCTGGTCGAGGCCATCTGGCCAGAATTCGTCGCCGAGCTCGAGAGCACCGACTACGGCAATGCCCTCTTCGTCTCGCTGCGCCTGATCGATTTCACGTCGGGCTATGACACGAACTCTGCTGTGCTCTTTCCCGAGACCGTGGCGATGCGCGAGATCCCGACCTTCACGTGGGGAGGGATCTTCCAGGACCGCGAGGCTGCCCGCTACCGCCGGGTCGTCCGCGCGGCGGCCGAGATCACGAAGCTCGACCTTCCCGCCGACGCGGCTCGAATGCTGGATGACGCCGCCCTCGCCGAGCGCACGTTCGTGATGTGGGATCTCATCCACGACCGCACCCACATGCGGGGCGATCTGCCGTTCGACCCGTTCATGATCAAGCAGCGGATGCCGTACTTCCTGTACGCCCTCGAGGAACTGCGCTGCGATCTGACCGCCTTCCGCGAGAGCGTGCGGATCCACGAGCGGCTGCAGGCTCGGCTCGAGGGCGGAGAGCCGCTGAGCGGGACCGAGGAGGAAACACTCGAACACGCGCGACTGGTCCAGTACGCCGTCGTGTTCGACCGCATCTTCCGCTTCGCGATCACGGGCTCCCGGGTGCGCAATTACGACGGGCTGGGCGGGCAGTTGCTGTTCGCCTGGCTGCATCAGCGCGGCGTGCTCAACTGGACCGATACCGCCCTGTCGATCGACTGGGACGCCGTCCCTGCCGCCGTCGTTGCGCTCGCCGACAGCATCGACGAGTTGTACTGGGCCTCGATCGACCGCCCCAAGCCCGTGCACTGGTTGGCCGCCTACGACCTCATCCGCCAGACGCTGCCGCCCCACCCCGCCTCGCGGTGGAACCGGGGACTCCCCGACGACGTGCTCGCTGGCCCCCTCTCGGGCTACACGGATGCCGTGCTCGACGACGAGTTCCCGCTGTCGATGTTCTACGAAGCACTGGAGAAGAAGATGCGCCCGGTGATCGCCTCGACGGCCGGCATCCGGGCTGGCGACGCATGACGGCCTCGCGAGTGCACGCCTGCGCGAACCGTAGGCTGAGACGGTGACCAGCACCCCCGTCCACGCCCGCGGCTTCGCCTCCGACAACTATTCAGGCATCCATCCCGAGGTGCTCGCAGCGATCGCCGCCGCGAACGTCGATCACGAGCCCGCGTATGGCGCCGATTCGGTGACCGAACGGCTCCACGGTGTGTTCGCTGGTCACTTCGGCAAGCCCGTCGAGGTGTTCCCGGTCTTCAACGGCACGGGCGCGAACGTCACGGCACTGCAGTCGATGCTGCCCCGGTGGGGGGCGGTGATCGCGGCATCCACGGCACACGTCAACAGCGACGAAGGGGGCGCGCCCGAGAAGGTCGGCGGCATCAAGCTCCTGACGATCCCGACTCCCGACGGCAAGCTGACGCCCGAGCTGATCGACACCGAGGCGTGGGGGTGGGGTGATGAACACCGCGCTCAGCCGCTGGTTGTCGCCATCACGCAGTCGAGCGAACTCGGCACGCTCTATACGCCGGCCGAGATCCGGGCGATCGCGGACCACGTCCACGAGCGCGGAATGCTCCTCTACATGGACGGCGCTCGGATCTCGAATGCCGCCGCGGCCCTGGGCCTCCCCCTGCATGCCTTCACGACGGATGCGGGTGTCGATGTGGTCAGCGTCGGCGGCACCAAGAACGGGGCGCTTGCCGCTGAAGCGATCGTGGTGCTCAACGAGTCGGCATCCGTGGGGCTGCACTACCTGCGCAAGATGAACATGCAGCTGGCCTCGAAGATGCGGTTCGTCTCAGCCCAGCTCGTCGCGCTGTACGAGGGCGACCTGTTCCTGCGTAACGCACGCCATGCCAACGCGATGGCAGCGCGGCTGCGGCGTGGCCTGGAGGAGGCGATTGCCGCGGGCACCATCACCGGGGTCGGCTTCACACAGCAGACGCAGGCCAACGGCATCTTCGCCACCCTGCCGCCGGGAGCTGCCGAGCGGGTCCGCGAGAGCTTCCGGTTCTACGACTGGGATGCCTCGGTCGGCGAGGTTCGGTGGGTGTGCAGCTTCGACACCACCGAGTCCGACATCGACGCGCTCATCGAGGCGATCGCCCGCGCGACAAACGCCTGAGGCACCTCGCGCGGGCTCCCTCAACCCAGATTGAGCTCGACGGTTGCGAAGGAGTGCGCCGGGAGCCGCACCGAGAGCATGCCGTCCTCGATCCGCGTCTCCAGCGACACCGGCGCCACCCGATCGGGTGCACTCGGGTCGTTGAAGTCCGACGCGCTCTCGGCGGTGAGTACCCGGGCACGGACAACGGTGGCAGCACGACCGCGCAGGTCGATGCGGACATCGAGGTCGTCGTGTGCCGAGAGGTGCGTCAACGACACCAGGGCGGTCTCGTCCTTGACGGATGCCGACAGCGACAACAACGGTAGGTCCTCATCCCCCACCGTCTCGCTCGGCACCTCGAGGACGTGAGCGCCCAGCTGCAACGCATCCTGGTGACCCTTGTTCATCTCGAACACGTGGTAGGTGGGTGTCAGCACGAGGCTCTCGCCGTCGGTGAGGATCATGGCCTGCAGCACGTTGACGGCCTGGGCGATGTTGGCCATCGTCA
>NZ_DBHD01000067.1:0-23081 GCF_002296025.1 Microbacterium sp. UBA837 | reverse complement strand
CCAGGCGCCGTCGACGAGCGCGTCAGCCGCGTGGAGTCCGAGGCGAGTTGCGAGGACGCGGTCGAACGCCGAGGGCGACCCGCCACGCTGGATGTGGCCGAGCACTGTCGCGCGCGTCTCGATCCCCGTGATCCGCTCGATCTCGGGAGCGATGAGCTCACCGATACCACCGAGGCGGGGGCGGTTGAACGCATCCAGTCCTTTGTGGCTGTGCGCCTCGTCCATTCCCGTGATCGTGAAGCCCTCCGAGACGACGACCAGAGGCGCACGTCCGCGATCATGGGCGCTCGTGACCTGCTGGCAGATCTCGTCGATCGACATCGGGACTTCGGGGATGCAGATGACATGCGCTCCCGCTGCGATGCCGGCGTGCAAGGCGATCCACCCGACGTGGCGACCCATGACCTCGGCGACCATGCACCGCTGGTGGGAGTCGCCGGTCGTGCGAAGGCGGTCCATCGCATCGGTGGCGATGTTCACGGCGGTGTCGAACCCGAACGAGTAGTCGGTGGCGCGCAGGTCGTTGTCGATCGTCTTGGGGACGCCGAGGACGTTGATACCGTCCTTCCAAAGGCGGTTGGCCGCGGCGAGCGTGCCTTCACCGCCGATGGCCAGGATGCCGTCGATGCCCGCATCCTCGAGCGTCCGAGCGATGTTCTCGGCTCCGCCGCGAGGTCCCTCATAGGGGTTGGTGCGGCTCGTGCCGAGGATCGTGCCGCCGACCTTCGACAGACCCTTCACGTCGTGGCGCGAGAGCGGGAAGAAGTCCCCGTCGACGACGCCACGCCATCCGTCACGGATGCCGACGAAGTCGAGTCCGTATGCCGTCGTGCCCTTGAGGACCACGCCGCGGATGACCGCGTTCAGACCGGGGCAATCGCCGCCGCTGGTGAGGATGCCGATTCTCATGTGCCGTCCCTGTTGGTGTTTCCGGATGCAAGGTGGCGACGTTGCCTCCACCGACACTAGCGTCCGCACCGCGCAGCATCCATCCCCGGGCCGCCGTGATTACTCGACGCACCCCCGGCTGCCGGCGCGCGGCGCTCAGTCGACCTCGCCCAGCGCCTGCCGGAGCAGGTGCATCAGCGCCGCAAGCTGCACGGAGTCGCTCGAGGCCGGGTCGACAGCTTCACCGTCGAGAGCACGCAGCGCGAGCCCCTGCTTGGTGTCGATCAACTCGGCGATCTTCGTGTCGATCGTGTGCGCGGCGATGATCCGCCACGCCGTGACCGGCTCGTCCTGTCCGATGCGATGCACGCGGTCGATCGCCTGCGTCTGCTCGGCAGCCGTCCAGCTGAGTTCTGCGAGAACCACGTTCGAGGCTGCCTGCAGGTTCAGGCCGACGCCGGCCGCCGTGAGCGAACACACCGCGATTGCGACACCGGCGTCCTCGTTGAACGCATCGATCGCCTGCTGGCGAGCTGCCGTGGTCTGCTCGCCACGGATCGAGACTGTCCGAAGGCCCGCCTGCGCGAAGTGGCGCTCGGCGGCGTCCATGACATCGATGTGCTTGGCGAAGAACACGACCTTGCCGACCGAGCGCTGCAACTGGGCCGCGTAGTCGGCGGCAACAGTGGCCTTGGCCTGGCCGATACGGCGAACCATCGTGAACACGTTCTCGCTGCCGGTACCGGCCGCCTTCGACTCTTCGAGTTCGCCCTCCGCGACGAGCCGGACGATGTCCCCGTCGATCTCGCCGGGCGCGAGCCCGCGATCGCCGCGCGCGTCGATGATGCGCCGGTACTTGGCCGCCAAACGCGCACCGAGCTCTTGCTCGGCTTGCCGGATCGACCGCCCGTATTCGTCGTCGAGTTCCACCGGCAGGTCGGCGATGAGCTTGTCGGGCAGGTCGGCGGCGACATCCTTCTTCTTGCGCCGCACGATGCCCATCGAGATCACGGCGGAGCGCGCTTCGGGATAGAACGCCTTGTCGGCCGGGGTGAGCCCCGTCTCGTCAAGCTTGGCCATCAGCTCCGCGCCGGGCTTGTCGCCCGTGGTCCAGCCGAGGAACCGCCAGATCGCGTCGAAGTCTTCGACGTCATTGATCAGCGGTGTACCGGTCAAGGCGAGCAGCAGCGGATTGTGGACCTGCTCCTTGATGCGGCTGGCCAGCGCAAGAACGTTCTGCGAGCGCTGCGACGTGAGGTTCTTGATGAAGTGGGCTTCGTCAACGACCATGCCCTTCAGCCCGATCGAGCCGAGCCATGACAGGTGCCGGTCGAGAATCTCGTAGTTGACGATGAAGACGTCGGCGAAGGCATCCAGATCTTCACCGTCGCCCGAGATGACCGTGGCGCGCCGGTGCGGCGTCCACCGCTCAACCTCGCGAGCCCAGTTCATCTTGACGACATTGGGCACGACGGCAAGCAACGGGTAGGCGCCGGCGACGGATGCCGCGAGCACCGATTGCGCGGTCTTGCCCAGGCCCGGCTCATCGGCCAGCAGGAACGTGCGGTGCCCCTCGCGCACCGACTCCAGGAACCGTGACTGGTGAGGCATGATCTCGAGGCCGCGCGGTGAGAGCCGATCGAACTCGGGAACCGGCGGAAGCTCCATGGATGCCGCCGCGCCTCCGGCGCCGGTCTCGAACGCCTTGTAGAGGGGACCCATGAGTTCCCATCCGTCGAGGCGGCGACGGGGGGTGTCTCGCGGAGCGCGGGCGGTGAGATCCGGAGCGAGGAACGGGTTCGCCATCTGTCGCGCCTCGATCGAGGCAGGGACCACCTGACGCTCGGCGAGCGCTGCGGGCACCACCTGCTGCGCGGGAGCCGGCGTGTCGGTGATGATGAGTTCGTCCGGCGGGAGTTCGGCGCCTGATTCCAGCAGCCAGTCGCGGCGCATACGACGCGCCACGGGCGAGGTCGCCTGATCGACTTCGAGCAGCTGGATGAGGGACGTGTCCCGCGCAGCGGTCTTGGCGAGGATCGTCGCGACACCGTCGAGCCGCTTGAGCAATTCGACACGCGCGGCATCCGTGAGCGACGTATCGGCCTTGACCCTGGCCCGCTCCTCGCGCACGAGGAACGCAATGACCTGGAACTTCACGCGGTTGGTCGGCCCGAGCTTGCCGCGCTGGGCCTTCGCCTCGACCTCGCGCACCTTGCGCGCGAGGATCGGGATGATCGGGGCCTCATCGTCGCGGCGTGCGGACGAGGATTTCTTGCGCCGCTGGGCGGCGGTTGCCGTAGCCGGCATGCTCCTCCTGAGCGTTGGTACATCTGTGACCGCCGCCATCGTGGCGTCGGATGAGCGTCTGCAAAGACGCGATCTCACTCGAACATCGACACCTGCGGCTCACGACAACACGGGCACTCGCTTCTGCGAACCGTGCAGTGTGACGCGGCGTCTCCCCTAGTCTAGCGCGAGTGGCCCGCGCGCCATCGCAGGACTCGTCAGGGCCACAGCGTGGCGACGATGTCCTCCGTGTAGCCGTCGGGCGAAAAGTCCACCCAGTGGGTTGCAACCCAGCCATCGCCCTGCAGGTAGTGCGTCTCACCGATCGTCACGATGTTGTCATTGCGATCGATGGTCTGCTGCTCGATGCGGCACACCGTGCCGGCGCCGAGTTCCTCACACGCCATGCCGGAGCCGGCGAAAGCATCCATGAGCGCCGTGGATTGGTCGGCTGAAACGACCGAGACGTTTGTTACGAGCCCCGGCGCCCCGGCGGCACCCCAGGAGCAACGCAACGTCGGGATCCCGGAGTTCAGGATCTCCAGGGCAGCAACGTTCTCTGTCGCGTAGATCGTGATGCCGGGGTCGTTCAGCGGCGGGTTGGTGCTGTTCAATTCCTGGAGCATTGTGGGCGAGTACAGCGCGTCGCACGCTCCCGGCAGCGTGAATCCCGCCTCCGCGGTCGGCGACGGCGTGGCCGACGACGTTTCGCTCGGAGCGGGGGCAGCCGAGGACTCGGATGCCGTGGGCGCAGGAGTCTCGGAAGGCAGTGCGTCACAGCCAGCGAGCACGAGGGCGCCCGCGATCAGCACCACGGCGGCGAGGGATCTCGAACGCATCCTGTTCTCCTTGGGCTCGACAGCACGAGCGACGATACCTCGCGCTTGCCTGATCCGGTGTCCCCCGCGCCGACCGGTGCGTAGGCTGAAGGCATGAGCGAGACCACCGAACAGATCACCGAGGCGCAGCTGGCAGCCACGATCGACCACGCGATCCTCAAGCCGGAGTTCACCCGCGACGACGTCGACGAGCAGCTCACGATCGCCCGGGATTGGAAGGTCTTCAGCGTGTGCGTCCGCCCCTCCGACATCGCCCATGCTGTGCAGTTCCTCGAGGGGTCCGGCGTCGCTGTCGGCACCGTCATCGGCTTCCCGCACGGAACCACTTCGACAGCGGCGAAGGTGGCGGAGACCAGACAGGCCGCCGCGGACGGAGCTAGCGAGTTCGACATGGTGGTCAACATCGGCGCGCTGCGTTCGGGGTTCGATGATGTGGTCCGTGACGACATCCGCGCCGTCGTCGAGGCCGCGGGCGGTGCCGTCACCAAGGTCATCCTCGAGGTCTCCCTCCTCGACGATGAGCAGATCGAACGCGGCTCCCGGCTCGCCGAAGAAGCCGGGGCCGACTTCGTGAAGACCTCGACGGGCTTTGCCGGCGGGGGCGCGACGGTCGAAACTGTCAGCCTCATGCGGCGAACCGTCGGGCCGGACACGCAGGTGAAGGCGTCAGGTGGGGTACGCAGTCTCCAGGACGCACTCGCGATGCTTGACGCCGGCGCAACCCGACTGGGAACAAGCGGCAGCGCGACGATCCTCGGCGAGCTTCGGAGAATCGCTGCCGGCGGAACGGCCAGCGGCGCGGTGGACGAGTCCTCCTACTGAGCGGTAAGCGGCGGTGGTCAGTCCGTTGACTGATCACGCGCGAGAATCTCGCGGGTGCGCTCGACATCGTTCGCAATCTGGGCGACGAGGGCCTCGATGCCCTCGAATGCGCCCATGCCGCGAATGCGCTCGACGAACCGCAGCTCGATCTGACGGCCGTAAAGGTCAAGATCGGTCTCGTCGAGCACGTACGCCTCGACCTGCCGCGATGCGACGTCATCGAACGTCGGGTTCGTGCCGATGCTGATCGCCGCCGGGTATCGGATGCCGGGGCGCAGGCCACTGGCATCCGCTTGATCGATGAGCCAGCCGGCATACACACCGTCGGCCGGAACGAACCCTTCGAGGTCGTCGCTGAGGTTCGCGGTCGGGTACCCGATCTCTCTTCCACGCTTGAGTCCGTGAACGACCTCGCCGACGACCGAATGGTCGCGGCCGAGCAACTTGCGCGCGCCCACGACGTCCCCGGAGCTCAGGAGCTCCCGAATCCATGTCGACGAGACGCGCCTGCCTCGGTCGGCAGCTCGCACGTCATGGACGACGTCAACCTCGAAGCCGTGGCTGAGACCGAAAGCGGTGAGGGTTTGCGCAGTACCGACGCCACCCCGACCGAAGCGGAAGTCGGCGCCGACCAACACGGCCTCGGCGGCCAATGCGTCCACCAGAACGAGACTGGCGAACTCGTCAGCTGCCAGAGACGCGAGATCTTCGTCGAAGCGCAACACCAGCACGGCGTCCACGCCGGTATCGGCAAGCAGACGTACTTTCTGGTTCACCCCAATGAGGTTCTCGGGGCACTTGTCGGGGGCCAGCAGCGCTAGCGGATTGCGGTCGAAGGTGACGGCGACCACTGTCGCGCCGAGCGACACTGCCTTCACCCGCGCTCGGTCGATCACCGCGCGGTGGCCGGAGTGCACACCATCGAATTTACCGATGACCACAACGCTCGGACCGAAGCCCGACGGCACCTCGGCGGGGTCCCGAAAAACGATCATGACACCGCGGCGACGTCGTCGAGAGAGGCGACGCGGGCAGGACGGTGCGACCACAGCCACCACAGCCCCAGGAACGGCAGGACGAGGGGGACGAAGAGGTATCCGATATAGCCGTCCGGTCCAAGACCACCGAAGTACGACCACACCGACGGATGCCCGAAGATATCGGGGACGAGGTAGCTGAGCGTCCCGACGATGAGGACGCCCGCCAGTTCGAAAGAGATGGCGATCCAGGCGACCAGGTACCAGCCTCGGCGTCCTGCGAAGATCAGCGCGAGGGTAGCGAGGATATAGACGACCGCGGCGAGCGCGGACAGCGTGTATGCGACAGGTGCCTCATCGAATTCGCGCACAATCTGGACGAACGAGCGACCGGTGGCCGCGAGAGCCATGATCGCGTAGACGATCACGAGTACCCGTCCGATTCCGGTCATGCGGGGTCGGGAAGGCGTAGTCATAGCGGCATTCATCCTACGTCCCGCGCGGCCGGTCTCGGGGCGAGCCGCGACCTCGCGGACGTGCCTCATCCGATCTGGATCGTCCAGATGACCTGCATCCGCCACACCATCACCGCAACGGAAAGAGCCGCGATCCCCATGATGACGGTGCTCCACCTGCTGCGCTCCAGCAGGGCCCAGATCACCGCTGCTGGCGGAAGAAGCGCCGCCGAGACGAGGTAGACCCAGAACTCGAGGACGCTCCCGGTCGGAAGGTTACCGACGAAGGGAGCCACGATGGCGATGACGACCTGCGCCACCAGCAGAAGCTCCAACAGCGCGAGGGCCCCAACGGTGTAGTCACTCGGGCGACGCCCGGCAAGACCCAGGATGACGCACAGCAGACCTCCCAGGACTGCCACTCCCACCTGCACGTAGGTGAACCACAGGATCATGACCCCTCCGCCATATTCATCGCACTCTTCAGATCATTGCCGCGCCGTTCCAGGATGCCGACGAGCCGCCCGTCAGGGTCGATTGCCGCAGTTCCCGACGACAGCCGCTCCGCCGCCCCGAGGATCCGTTTGCCCTGACGGAGGTCGCGCGCCTCCTCCGCTGACACGGGGACCGCTCCGAGAACCGTCCCGGCGACCGCCGCCGGTGGGAGCAGTCGAACGGCTGAGATGTCGTCGATCCTCGTCCCATCGGCAACCAGGAACGGGCCGATGCGGGTGCGTCGCAGCGCGGTCAGGTGTCCCCCCACGCCCAGGGCAGCGCCGAGGTCTCGGGCGAGTGCGCGGATGTAGGTTCCGCTCGAGCAATCGACCGAGACACCGAGATCGATCACCGGCAGCGCGGCACCATCGGCATCCGTCGCAGCCCGGCGCGTGTGGCGAACCTCGAATCGCGACACCGTCACAGTGCGAGCCGCAAGCTCTACCTGCTCACCCGCTCGTACGCGGTCGTACGCGCGTCGCCCGTCGACCTTGATCGCGGAAACGGAACTGGGAATCTGGTCGATCGTCCCGGTGAGCGCGTCGATGCCGGTGCGGATGTCGGCGTCGGTCACCGCATCGGCCGCCACCGCCGCGATGACCTCGCCCTCCGCATCATCGGTGCCGGTCGAGACGCCGAGGCGGATCGTCGCCTCATAGGTCTTGTCAAGTCCCACCATGAAGGTCAACAGGCGTGTCGATGCCCCGACACCCAGCACGAGCAGTCCCGTGGCCATCGGATCGAGGGTTCCGGCATGGCCGATTTTTCGCGTGCCGAGCGCGCGCCGCGCGCGGGCAACCACGTCATGGCTGGTCATGCCACCCGGCTTGTCGACGAGCAGGATGCCGCTCGGATCGCTCATCTGATGACCTTCGGGTTCGTCGGATCGGAATTGTCGATGCGAACCGCGGCGAGAGCTGCGGGATCCACGCGTGCGATGTACATCTCCTGGCCCACGCGATAGCGCTCGTTCGACGCCGCATCCGGGTCGGGGTCGGTGCCGTCGCGCTCCGCCATGCGAGCGAAGCGCACGGTAGCCGGAGCATCAAGCCAAAACGACCAGTCCCAGACGTCGATGAGCTCGGGCCGGTGCAGAAAGATGCCGTCGACGACGAGCACGGCATCCTGCGGCGCCGTCGTCCACTCTGCTTCAACGGGGATGTCGCGCTCGAGATCGAACGCCGCCACCTGAAAGCCCGCGGTCGCTCCGGTCAGCCCGCCCTCGCGAAACGGGTCGATCAGAACGCGGCGGAACGTCGCGTAGTCGTAGGAGTCGAGGTAGAACCCCTCGGGCGAGCGCCTACCGCGCGCGTAGCGCTCTGCGCGAGGCCGGTGGAATCCGTCGATGGATGCGCGGATCGCCACCACGCCGAGGTCGTTCATGACAGCGGCCAGGGTGTCCGCGAACACGGTCTTCCCGGCCCCGTCAGCCCCGTCTACAGCGACGATCGAACGGCCCGCCAGCCGCCGCCGGGGCAGCGCACTGACAAGTTCACGCATCAGCGTCACTGTCGGTGTGGCGGGCAGACGCATGCCTCCAGCCTATTCGGCGAGGGCCGACTCCCCTGCGGCCCGCCCGAGCCACCGCAATCCGACCTCAGCGCGGGACGCATAGGCTGAGGGCCGTGCATCCGCTCGCTTCCGATCTCAATGAGTGGTTCCGGCACAACGCGAGAGACCTACCCTGGCGGGAACCGCGCACGGGTGCGTGGGCGATCCTGGTCAGCGAGTTCATGCTGCAGCAGACACCGGTCGCTCGTGTGATTCCGCACCTGGAAGCGTGGCTGCAGCGCTGGCCGACGCCCGCCGATCTCGCGGAGGCGTCTCCCGCCGAGGCCGTCACCCAGTGGGCCAATCTCGGATACCCCCGGCGCGCGCTGTGGTTGCACCGTGCAGCTGAAGAGATCACCACACGACACGGCGGTGTGGTTCCCCGCGACGTGGAAGCCCTCCTGGCACTGACCGGCATCGGCGACTACACGGCCCGTGCGGTGGCGGTCTTCGCCTACGGTGAGCGGCATCCGGTCGTCGATACGAACACGCGCCGAGTGCTCGCGCGCGTGATCGACGGACGATCTCAGCCCGGTCCTCCGTCCCGGCGTGACCTCGATGCCATGGCAGCCCTCCTCCCCCTCGAGCGGAAGGATGCCGCGCTCTTCAATGCCGCGACGATGGAGCTCGGCGCGACGATGTGCACGGCCCGAGCGCCGCGTTGCGATGCGTGCCCGGTCGCAGAGAGATGCGCGTGGCGAGCTGCCGGCTACCCCGACACCGGAGACCGACGCCCGCGACAGGCAGCGTATGAGGGAAGTGACCGCCAGGTTCGCGGCCTCGTACTGCGGGCTCTCCGCGAGGCCGCACCCTCCCCCGTCGCAGCCGAAACCCTCGCGCCGGATTGGCCGGATCGGACACAACGTGACCGCGCGATCGATTCACTCATCGCCGATGGCCTCATCGAGCTCGAAGACGACATTGCCTGCCTGCCGCGGGGGCGAAAGTCCCTAGGCGAGGCACGCGCGACACCCTAACCTCAACACTCGTGAAGACTCTCGTGATCTACGAGTCGATGTTCGGCAACACCCGAGACATCGCCCGAGCGACCGCCGAGGGGCTGGCTGAGTGGTCGGATGTGTCGATCACGGATGTCGACAGCGCGCTGCTGACCGTCCCGGCTGATGCCACTCTGGTCGTTGCCGGCGGCCCGACCCACGCGTTCTCGATGTCGCGCGAGACCACACGCCACGACGCCGTCGCACGGGGGGCCGTCAGAGGCAGTGCCAGAGGGCTCCGCGACTGGCTCGCGGCCGTCAGCCTCGCCGCGCCCGTTCCCCTGGCCACGTTCGACACCCACACCAAACAGCGGTGGGTGCCGGGATCGGCCAGTCGGGCTGCGGCAAAGGAAGGCCGAACGCGCGGCTTCATTCCCGTGGCATCACGCAGCTTCTATGTCACCGACGTCCAGGGCCCACTCGTAACCGGTGAACTCGAGCGCGCCCGCCACTGGGGACGTTCGCTGTACTCAGGTGTGTCCGGCTCCGTGCGGAGCAGAACGGTGCTCGACTGAGGGAACTCAGTCCTCGTCGTCGGCAAGGATGCGGGGCGCCACGTACGGGTCGGCATCGCCGGCATACGTCGCCGATGCTGCAAGACCGGCAACGGCATCGTCCCGTTCACGCGCCTCACGAAGCAGCTCCTCGATGTGCCCGGCGTCTTCGGCCAGTCCATCGTGGATGAATTCGAGAGTCGGGGTCAACCGCACGCCGAGCTTTCGCCCGACCTCGCTGCGGAGCATGCCGGTTGCCGCGCGCAGGGCATCAGCTGTCGATGCCCTCTCCTCGTCGCTTCCAAGAACCGTGTAGAACACTGACGCGTGCTGCAGGTCGCCCGTGACGCGAACATCAGTGATCGTCACGAACCCCATGCGAGGATCGCGCAGACCCTTCTCGAGACGCTCGGCAACGAGCACCTTGATCCGGTCGGCCATGCGTGCCTGACGTTCCCCAGTCATCTCATCTCTCCTTGCGCTTCCAACCGCCGAGACTCAGGATGTCCCGACCTCAATGGGCGGGACATCCCGAGTCACAGCGTGTCGTGGTCCTCAGCCGCGCGGCTTCTCCACGAGCTCCGTCGTCTCGATCTCGTCGCCGACCTGGATGTCGTTGAACTTGCCGAGCCCGATACCGCACTCGTAGTCGGTGCGAACCTCGGTGACGTCATCCTTGAACCGGCGGAGCGACTCGATAGCGAGGCCGTCGGCGATGACGACACCCTCGCGGATGACGCGCGCCTTGGCGTTGCGGGTGATCGTGCCGCTGCGGACGATACATCCGGCGATGTTGCCGAACTTCGAGGAGCGGAACACCTCGCGGATCTCGGCCACGCCCGACTGCACCTCTTCGAACTCCGGCTTGAGCAGACCCTTGAGGGACTGTTCGACGTCGTCGATCGCGTTGTAGATGACCGAGTAGAACCGGATGTCGACACCTTCGCGGGCAGCGCGCTCGCGAGCCTTCGAGTCCGGTCGCACGTTGAATCCGAGGATGATCGCGTTGTCGATCGTCGCCAGGTTCACGTCGGACTCGGTGATCGCACCGACACCGCGGTGGATGATGCGCAACTGCACCGAGTCGTCGACCTCGATCTTGAGCAGCGACTCCTCCAGCGCCTCGACGGCACCGGAGACGTCGCCCTTGATGATGAGGTTGAGCGATTCGACCTTGCCCTCCTCGAGGGCACGGGTGAAGTCCTCGAGCGAGATGCGCTTGCGCGCCTTGGCCAGCTGGGCGTTGCGCTCGGCGGCCTCACGCTTCTCGGCGATCTGCCGGGCCATACGGTCCTCGTCGGTCACGATGAACACGTCACCGGCGCGGGGCACGGAGTTCAGACCCTGCACCTGGACCGGACGCGAGGGAGCCGCCTCCTCGACCGGATCGCCGTTCTCGTCGACCATCGCGCGGACACGGCCGTACGCGGTACCCGCGACGATCGCGTCACCGACGCGCAGCGTTCCGGACTGGATGAGCACCGTCGCCACCGAACCACGGCCCTTGTCGAGCTTGGCTTCGATCGCCACACCGCGGGCGTCCTTGTTCGGGTTCGCACGCAGGTCCAGGCCGGCATCCGCGGTCAGCAGGACAGCGTCCAGCAGATCCTGGATGCCGGTTCCCTGGCGCGCTGACACGTCGACGAACATGACGTCGCCGCCATACTCTTCGGCCACCAGACCGTACTCGGTCAGCTGCTGGCGGACCTTCTGCGGGTTGGCGTCGGGCTTGTCGACCTTGTTGACCGCCACGACGATCGGCACGTTCGCCGCCTGCGCGTGGTTGAGCGCCTCCACCGTCTGCGGCATGATGCCGTCGTCGGCAGCGACCACGAGGATCGCAAGGTCGGTCACCTGCGCACCTCGGGCACGCATGGCCGTGAAGGCCTCGTGACCCGGGGTGTCGATGAAGGTGATGGCACGCTCGATGTCCTCGTGCTCGGTCCACACCTGGTACGCACCGATGTGCTGCGTGATGCCACCGGCTTCACCCGCCACGACGTTGGTCCGACGGATGGCGTCGAGCAGGCGGGTCTTACCGTGATCGACGTGACCCATCACGGTCACGACGGGAGGACGGATCTCGAGGTCTTCGTCGTCCTCCTCAGCGAGCTCCTGCTCGAGATTCAGACCGAAGCCTTCGAGCAGCTCCTTGTCCTCGTCCTCGGGCGAGACCATCTGGATCTTGTAGCCGAGCTCTTCACCGAGGACCTCGAAGGTCGCCTCATCCAGCGACTCGGTGGCAGTTGCCATCTCACCGAGGTTGAACAGGATCGTCACGAGGGTGCCGGGCTGCACCGTGTAGCCGCGGATCGCTTCGAGCTTGTCGGCGAAGTCCGAGATCGACGCGCCGCGGCGCAGGCGGATGATCTCGCCGTTGCCCTTCTGGACGTTGACGCCGCCGACCTGCGGGGCATCCCTCATCTCGAATTCTTGACGCTTCGCCCGACGCGACTTGCGCTGCTTGGACTTGCCACCGCCCTTACCGAAGGCACCGGCGGTGCCACCGCCAGGACCGCGGCCACGGCCGCCGCCACCGGGACGGGCGGGGAAACCGCCACCGCCGCCAGGCGCGCCGGGACGAGCGAACCCACCGCCGCCACCGGGACGACCGGCGCCGCCGGGACGCTGCTGGAACGGTGCACCGGGGCGACCGCCACCGCCGGGACGGCCTGCGCCGCCCGGCCGGCCGGGGCCACCGGGGCGTCCGGGCGAACCGGGACGCGGAGCCTGAGGCCGCGGGATGTTGGCAGGAGTCGGGCGCTGGCCCATACCCTGCTGCGACGCGAACGGGTTGTTGCCCGGACGCGGGCCGGCCGGGCGCTGGCCCATACCCTGCTGCGACGCGAACGGGTTGTTGCCCGGACGCGGTGCGCCACCGGGACGCGGAGCCTGCGGCGTCGGAGCAGCAGAGGATCCCGTGTCGGCGGAGTTGCCTTCGGACGCCGGCGCGCTGGACCCCGTAGGCGCAGCGGGTGCGGATGCCGCCGGGGCGGGAGCTTCCGCCTTCTCCGCCGGCTGCGGGCCGGGACGCGGTCCCGGGGTCGCAGCCCCGGGAGTTGCAGCCGGGCGCGATCCCGAGCGACCTGACGTCGCGCCGGGACGCGGGGCGGGGCGCGCGCCTGACGCGCTCGAGGGTGCGGTCGTGCCGCTGCCCTTGGCTGCGTCAGCGCCCTGTCCCTCGAACGCCGCGCGCAGCTTCCGCGCGACGGGAGGCTCGATCGTCGAAGAGGGGCTCTTGACGAATTCGCCGAGCTCCTTCAGCTTCGCGAGAGCCACTTTGCTGTCAATGCCGAGTTCGGATGCGATCTCGTGCACGCGTGGTTTTGCCACAGTTCTCCTGTCTGGGGTCCACCCAGACAGGGGCGGACCACTAGTTGCGGACGGGTCTCATTTCGAGCCGTTCACTTTGTGTCCATTGCCATTCAGCCGTTTCTCGTTCAGCCGTTTCGTGAGCGCTTGCGAATCCAGAGAACCTGGGGCGCGAAGCGCGCGTACGAAGGCCCGACGCTTCAGTGCCGCGTCGACGCACTCTCGCGTCGGATGAACCCACGCACCCCGCCCCGGCATCGAAGCCCGCTCGTCCCAGACGAGTGAGGATTCGATGGCCACGACGCGAAGAAGCGCCGATCGGGAAGAACGCGTGCGACATCCGACGCACGTTCGTACAGGTTCCATCCTACACCTGCCCTCCCGGGCCAGCCCACGCGAGGCTCGGCCGATCAGGACTCGTCGAGAATGCTGTCGGGCTGGATGTCGATCTTCGCGCCCGTGAGTTTTGCGGCAAGCCGCGCGTTCTGTCCCTCCTTGCCGATGGCAAGGGAGAGCTGGTAATCCGGCACGAGGGCCCGTACGGCCTTGGTCTTGGCATCCAACACGAAGCTGGAAGTCACCTTCGCCGGCGAGAGGGCATTGCCGACAAACGTCGCGAGGTCAGGGCTGTAGTCGACGATGTCGATTTTCTCGCCGCCAAGTTCCTCGGTGACCGCGCGCACACGCCGCCCCAGCTCCCCGATGCAGGCTCCCTTGGCGTTGATCGACGGATCGTTGGCCTTCACCGCGATCTTGCTGCGGTGCCCCGCCTCACGCGCGAGGGACACGATCTCCACGAGCCCCGCGGGAATCTCGGGAACTTCGAGAGCGAAGAGCTTGCGAACGAGGCCCGGGTGCGTCCGGGAAACGGTGATCGACGGACCCTTCGTTCCCTTCGAGACGGATGTCACATAAACCCGCAGCCGCGAACCGTGGGCGTAGTCCTCTCCGGGCACCTGCTCCTCGGGGGGCAGGACCGCCTCGACCGTGCCGAGGTCGACGTGCACCATGCGCGGGTTCGGTCCCTGCTGGACGACACCGGCGACGATGTCGCCCTCTTTGCCCCGGAACTCGCCGAGGACGGCGTCGTCGGCGATGTCTCGCAGGCGCTGGCTGATGACCTGCTTGGCGGCGAAGGCCGCGATGCGACCGAAGTTCTCGGGCGTGGTCTCCTCTTCGCCGATGACCACACCCTCGTCATCCAGCAGCGGCACAAAGATCGCGACGTGGCCCGTCTTACGGTCCAGCTGAGCGCGCGCACCCTCGGGTGCCTCGCCGGTTGGCGAGGTGTGTTTTGCATAGGCGGTCAGAATCGCCTGCTCGATGATGCGAACGAGTTCGTCGAACGGAATGTCCTTCTCGCGCTCGACCGTTCTGAGCAGTGTCAGATCGATGTCCATCGTGACCTCCCTATTCAGCTCTACCCGTCGCGAATCACACGCCGCGCGGAATCATCCCACGTTACCCGATCGCTCCTTTACTCGTCCCGTGTTGGTCGCTCATTCCATCCCGGAACCGACATACTGATGCCGTGGATGACGTCAATTCCCTCATCGTCGAGTGGGGTGACCTGTTTTGGACCTGGGCGGTTCTTCCGATCGTCGTCGGACTGGGCCTGTATTTCACGGTGCGATCGGGCGTCGTGCAGATCCGGCTCTTCCCGGAGATGTTCCGCACCCTCACCGACAAGACGCCGCGAACAACCGACGGCGCACCGCAGTCCGTGTCGTCGTTCCAGGCTTTCACGATTTCGGCGGCCTCGAGAGTGGGCGTCGGCAACATCGCGGGGGTGGGAACCGCGATCGCGCTGGGCGGACCCGGAGCAGTGTTCTGGATGTGGCTCATGGCGCTGATCGGCGCGTCCTCGAGCTTCATCGAGTCCTCGCTCGCGCAGCTGTTCAAGGTGCGCGACGCCGAAGGCGGCTTCCGCGGCGGACCCGCCTATTACATGCAGCGAGGTTTGCGCGCGCGGTGGATGGGTGTGCTCTTTGCCGTCATCCTGCTGATCTGTTTCCCGTTCGCGTTCTCATCCCTGCAGGCCAACACGATCGCCGACACGGTCTCGTCGAGCTTCGGGACGGATGCCGGATGGGTCGGCCCGGTCACCGGGGTGATTGTGGCCCTGTTGACGGCGCTCGTGGTCTTCGGCGGCATCCGTCGTATCGCGTCAGTCACCCAGACCCTGGTGCCGCTCATGGCGCTCGCCTACCTGCTGCTCGGCCTTGCGGTGGTCGCCATCCACATCGATCAGCTCCCTGTCGTTTTCGGGGAGATCTTCACGCAGGCGTGGGGGTTCAACGAAGTCGTCGGCGCGACGTTCGGATACATCGTGCTGACGGGTGTACGACGCGGCATGTTCTCGAACGAGGCGGGCCTCGGTTCAGCTCCGAACGCGGGTGCCAGCGCCGCCGTCACGCACCCGGTCAAGCAGGGCCTGGTGCAGTCGCTGGGCGTCTACTTCGACACCTTCCTGGTCTGCTCGATCACCGCCTTCATCATCCTGGTGTCTGTCCCTGATCTGGCTGGCGCATCGCGAGGGATCGCCCTCACCCAGGGGGCACTTGTCTCCACGCTCGGAGAGTGGTCGAACATTGCGCTGAGCATCATCATCTTCCTGCTCGCGTTCTCGTCGATCCTCGGCAATTACTACTACGGCCAGTCCAACATCGAGTTCATCACCACCCGACGCGGCATCCTCCCGGCCTACCGTGTTGCCGTTGTTCTCGCCGTGCTCCTCGGCTCGCTCGCCTCTGCCGACCTGGTGTGGAGCTTCGCGGATGGCGTCATGGGGGTCATGGCACTGATCAACCTCATCGCCATCGCGCTGCTGTCGGGCATCGCCTTCCGCCTGCTGCGCGACTACACCCGCCAACGCCGGGAGGGCCGCGATCCCGTCTTCACCCGCGACCTGCTGCCCGGCGTCACGGGGATCGAGTGCTGGGAAGACGAACTCACCGTCACCGGTCCGCTGGATCTCATCACCAAAAAGCGGCAGTCCCAGAAGCACCGCGATCACCTCCACGGAGCACAGCAATGACCCGCAGGCGAACACTGCCCGCCGCCGCAACCGCCCTCGTCGCCCTTCTCCTGGCGCTCTCGGGTTGCTCGCTGACAGCATTCACCGACTTCGGCGTCGTCGACGAGAGCGGCTCCGGCCAGTACAGCGACGGCGAGGTCTACACCGAGGATGACGAGGATCTCGGCGTCGTCCAGGTCTACACCGTCGAGCCGGATGCTTCGCTGTCACCCACCGGGGACGATACCACCGAGTCGGTCTGGGACATGTTCGTGAGGATCGCGACCCCCGAGGTGGCAGGCAGCGTCATCCGCGACTTCCGTGTCGGAGATTCAGAGTCCAGCGACCTGGGGGCCTACGTACGCCAGACTGACGATCCCGCGCGGTGGACACTCGTGGTGAACCTCGCTGACGGGGCAGACCAAGATGTGCTGCTGCCCACGATGATCCACGAGTACGCGCACATTCTGAGCCTGTCTCCGGGCCAGACCGACCCCGATGCGTGGAGCTGCGACACGCTGCAGCTGGACGAGGGGTGCGCAGAGCCGGATTCGGCGCTGTGGGGCTTCGACCAGGAGTTCTGGGCCCGGTACGGGTCGGATGCTCCGGATCCTGGTAATGCAGACGCCGACCTCGCCTACGAGTTCTATCTCGATCACGAAGAGGACTTCGTCAGCGACTACGCCGCCACCAATGTGGTCGAAGACTTCGCCGAGAGCTTCATGACGTTCGTGCTCGAGCCCGAACCCGACGACGACACGGTGATCGCGCAGAAGCTTCTCTTCTTCTGGGATCGCCCGCAGTATGTCGAGATCCGCGACCACGTGCGTGCGGAGTTCGGACTCTGAGCCCACTGACGATCGCCTGTTGCATCGGCTCGCGCTGACGTCAACCGTCTCCGCGACCGTGCCGACCGCAGATACGCTCGCCCCATGGCCCCCGGCAGCGTGAAAAAGACCGCGCGCGATGCGCAATCTCATCCCGCCGTTCGAGCGCTCGCCCGAGGCGGATACGTCGCGATGGGCCTGGTGCATCTGCTCCTGAGCACCCTCGTGATCACTGTCGCGCTGGGAGGATCGAGCGAGCAGACCAGCCAGAGCGGGGCGTTCACCGCACTGGCCGAGGCGCCGTTCGGCATCATCCTCGTCTGGGTGATTGCCGCGCTGCTTGCCGTGCTCGGCGCCCATCAGCTCGCGGACGGCCTTGTCGTACGCGGCTCTGATGAGCCCGACAGGTGGCGGCGCAGAATAACCTCCTGGGGCCGCGGGGTCGTCTACCTGATCCTTGCGGTGCTGGCGGCAGCAATTGCACTGGGCGCGCGGCCCAACAGTGAACAGAGCGCGGAGGAGGCCAGCGAGGGCGTGCTCTCGCTGTTCGCGGGACCGATCGTGCTCGGCATCCTGGGGATCGGCATCCTCATCGCCGGCGTTGCTTACGCCGGTGTCGGCGTGACCCGCGGCTTCCAGAAGAAGATGTCATACCCGGGCGGGGGGCTCGGGATGACGGTGACAGTGCTCGGAATCGTGGGATACGTCGCAAAGGGCCTCGCGCTTGCCGTCGTGGGCATCCTGGTCGTGATCGCGGCGGTCACCACCGACCCAGACGCCGCCGGAGGATTGGACGAAGCGATCCACTCCCTGCTCGCGCTACCGGCCGGCCCGGCACTCGTCATCGGCGTCGGCACAGGCTTCGCCGCATACGGGCTCTTCTGTTTCTTCCGCGCCCGATATGCAGACCTGTGACCCGTGTCAATCCCCTCGCGCGCGCGAGGGGATGACCCACATCCTGCCGACATGACGGAATTGACAGGAACCGAAGCCCGCACCCGCGCCAAGGAACTCGTCGAAGACATCGACATCACGATGCTCACGACGCGCGACGACGGCGGCAATCTGGTCAGCCGCCCGATGAGCACACGCCGGATGGACGAGAACGGAGACATCTGGTTCTTCACGGCCGAGCACACCAAGAAGGTCGACGAGGCCGAAGCAGATGACGAGGTCGGACTGTCCTACTGCGACCCGAAGGGCATGCGCTACGTCTCGGTCGCCGGTCACGCCCGCGTCGTCCACGACGATGCACTCATGCAAGAGCTGTACTCGCCGTCGCTGGAGGTGTGGTTCGAGGACGGGCTCGATACGCCCGGGATCACCCTCCTGCGGGTGAGCCCGGTCGAAGTGGAGTTCTGGGAACCCGGACAGAACCGGTTGGCGCAGGCCGCCGGGATGCTGAAGGCGCTGGTGACCCGCGACACACCGGACGACGACATCGTCCGGCACGCGAAGATCGCCTACTGATACCTCACGGCGCGAGGCGAGCGATGGCGTCGTCAAGCGTCATCGTCTCGCGCTCGCCGGTGCGGCGATCCCAGAGCTCGACCTCACCGGCCGCCGCTCCCCGTCCGACCACGAGGATGCGTGGCACGCCGACAAGCTCCGCGTCGCCGAATTTCACCCCCGGAGAAACCTTGGGGCGGTCGTCGTAAACGACCTCGAGACCGGCCGCCTCAAGTCGCGCGCTTGCCTGTTCCGCAAGGTCGAACGCGACGGCGTCCTTGCCCGTGGCGACGACGTGCATATCGAAGGGTGCCACGGCAGTCGGCCAGATGAGACCCTTCTCGTCGTTGCTCAGCTCAGCGATGATCGCAAGGATCCGCGTGACGCCGATGCCGTAGGAGCCCATCGTCACCGTCACGAGCTTGCCGTTCTCATCCAGAACCTTCAGGCCAAGCGTCTCGGCGAAGAAGCGGCCGAGTTGGAAGACGTGACCGATCTCCATTCCACGCGCCAGTTCGACGGGTCCCGAGCCATCCGGTGCCGGGTCGCCGGGCAGAACGTTCGCCACCTCGACGAAACCGTCGCCGCTGAAGTCCCGTCCCGCCACGAGTGAGTGGACATGCTTCTGGTCGATGTTCGCGCCAGTGACCCACGACGTACCCTCCACGACACGCGGGTCGAGGAGATACCGGATGCCGGTCGCCGACTCTTCGCCGAGAATCGCCCCCGTCGGTGACCAGGGACCGATGTAGCCCTTCACGAGCAACGGGCTGTTCTCAAAATCGTCAGCCGTCGCCGCCTCGACGGCGGCGGGCGCGAAGGCCACCTCGGCGCGCTTGTCGTCGATATCGCGGTCTCCAGGGATACCGACCACGACGATCTCGCGGGTGCCGTCGAGGTGGGTCAGCGCGAGCACCACGTTCTTCAGCGTGTGAGCTGCCGTCCACGTCGTGTCGCCATCCGTGGCGGGACCGGCGATGCCGGGAGCCGGGGCAGCCTCGTTCGCGTTGAGGTGGTCTACCAGCGTGGCGATCGTCGGGGTGTCGGGCGAGTCGAAGATCACCGGGTCCGGAAGGCCATCGAACGGCAGGGGTGCAGGAACGACCGTGGTGAAGGCCTCGACATTGGCGGCGTATCCCCCGGCGCTGCGAACGAACGTGTCTTCCCCGACGGGGGTCGGATGCAGGAACTCCTCGCTCCGAGCGCCGCCCATCAGCCCGTTGTCGGCGTTGACGATGACGTACTCGAGTCCGAGCCGCTGGAAGATTCGCTCATACGCGTCACGCTGGGCCTGGTACGACGCATCGAGCCCGGCATCCGTGTAGTCGAAGGAGTAGGCATCCTTCATCGTGAACTCACGCCCGCGCAGTAGCCCCGCGCGCGGCCGAGCCTCGTCGCGGTATTTGTCCTGGATCTGGTAGATCGCCAGCGGCAGATCCTTGTACGAGGAGTAGAGGTCCTTCACCAGGAGCGTGAACATCTCCTCGTGGGTCGGAGCGAGAAGATAGTCGGCGCCCTTGCGATCCTGGAGGCGGAAGATACCGTCGCCGTAAGACTCCCAGCGCCCCGACGCTTCGTAGGGCTCCCGGGGCAACAGCGCCGGGAAGTGCACTTCGTAGGCTCCCGCGGCAGCCATCTCGTCGCGGATGATCTGCTCGAGCTTCGCCTTGACCCGCAGGCCCAGTGGCAGCCACGCGAAGATGCCGGGTGCCTGACGCCGGATGTAGCCGGCGCGCACCAGGAGTTTGTGGCTGGTGACCTCGGCGTCGGCGGGGTCTTCGCGAAGCGTGCGGAGGAAGTAATGCGAGAGACGGGTGACCACGAGCGTCAAGTCTAGGCCGCGGCGGCGCACCGGCTCAGCGAACGGCGAGCCGAACGCGTCCGGGCCTCACCCATCGGTGGGAGGCTGCTCGAGCAGGTCCGCCGTAGCGTGCTCGCGCCCGTCGGCACGCGCCCAGCGGAGTTCGGCCTGGCCCTGGTCCAGCCGCGCCCGCAGCTCGGACCATCCGGATGCCGACTCCCACCGCATGTGCAACCATCCGTCGTCATCGAGCCGCGACTGGAAGGCCCCGTCGAGCCCCGGGGCGCCAGCGCGGAATCGGCACAGCTCCAACAGAGCGGCAACGACAGGCCGCTCGAGGTCGCGCGTCACGTCGGCGTCGCTGTAGATGTGGCGGTTGATGTCGCGCCCGACCCCGGTGCGCCCGAGCAGATCCATGTCATTGGTTCCAGCGAGAGCCCCGACGTAATAGATCTGGTGGATGCCGGGCAAGAACAGCTGCACCGCACGTGCTGCCAGGTACGCCCGATCATCGCGGCGCAGGGCGTCGTAAAAAGTGCTGTTGACCTGATAGATGTCGAGGTTCGAAGCCGCCGCGCCCGTTGCCGCCCGGCTTTGCCCGCCCGTGGCGTCGTGGATCGCTTCGACCAACGCGTCGAGGTGGGTGGCATCCAGAAGCCCGGGCTCCCCCGTCGCCGCGTCGGGCCCCACGTCCACGATGCCGATGCCGTCGTGAGTGTCCAGCACGGTCACGGCGTTCTCGGGCCGCTCAGCGATCCAGCGCGCCAGCGGCGCGTGATCTCCAGTCGCGGCAGCGAACAGCACCAGGGGCGGAAGCGCGAAGTCGTACACACGGTCGACGCGCTGGGCGATCTCGATCTGGCGACGGTAGAACGAGTGAACCTCGACGAGGACCTCAAGCCCGCGCTCGTGCGCCAGCACGGTCAGCTCATCGATGAAAGCAAAGGTCTCAGGCGTCATGAACGACGAGCTGCCCGGCGTCTTCACCGCATAACCGACAGCGTCCAGGCGAATCATCCGTGTGCCAGCATCGCGCAGGGCATCCAGGATCGAAATGAGGTACGCGGACCCCGCAGCACTGCGCACATCGATGTCGACCTGTGCCGCGGTGAAGGTGGTCCACACCAGCCGGGTCGACTCGCCCCACGGATACGGAGTGAACGGGAGCCCGGGACGGGGCCGATAGATCCGCAGCAGATCGGCTTCTGTCGCACCGTCCGGGAAGACGGTTCCCATCGTCAGGAACATCTCCGCGTAGCGCGACTGGTCCCCGTTCTGGATGACGTCGCGGAACTGCGGCGAGCGGGCAGACACGTGATTGACGATGACATCCACCATGACATCGAGGTCGTCAGAGAGGGCGCGGACATCGTCCCACGTGCCCAGCCGAGGGTCGACTGTCGTGTGATCGTCGGGGTCGAACCCGGCGTCGGCGCCGTCGAAGGGCGTGAAGAAAGGAAGGATGTGAACGCCGCCGAAGGCTCCAGCGAATCGGTCGCGTACTACTTCACCGAGCGCGGGAATCGTCCCTCCCAGGCGGTCGGCATAGGCGATGAGCTGGATCGGATGGGTCATGAGGAGCACTCCGGAGGCGTCTGCGGCTCGGTCCTGACGACCTTCTCCGCGTTGCTAAATCGTGTCAGCATATTCTACCGGCATCCTCGACGTACCGTGAAGGCATGTCGACCGTGCTTCTGACCGGCTTCGAACCGTTCGCCGGTGATCAGACGAATCCGTCAGGCGACGCGGTAGTGCGATTGGGCGCCGCGTGGAACGGGCCGGCTCGACTGGTCACGGCAGTACTTCCCGTGGATTTCGCGCGCGCTGGCGCAGAGCTGATCGAGCTCGTCGCCACACACAGGCCCGATGTCGTCATTGCGACAGGCCTGGCCGGCGGTCGCGACGCCATCACGCCGGAGCGCATCGCCGTGAATCTGCGCGACGCCCGCATTCCCGACAACGCGGGGCATCAGCCCGTCGACACCGCCAGCATCCCCGGCGCGCCCCTCGCGTACGCATCCTCGCTCCCCGTCAAGGCGATCGCCACGGAGATCGCGGCCAGCGGCATCCCCGCCTCCGTGTCGCTATCGGCAGGCTCGTTCGTCTGCAACGACGTATTCTTCACGCTCGCACACGTGAGCGCGAACACCCCGGGACTGCGGGCGGGCTTCATCCATGTGCCATGGGATGCCGAGAACGCACCACCCGGCGCGGCATCGCTCCCCCAAGCCGACATCACGCGCGCGCTCGAGATCGCCGTGATCACGACGCTGACGTACACCCGCGATCTCGACGTCCCCGCCGGACACCTGGCCTGAACCCCGCCGGTCGGAGTTGACAGACAAGCGTCGTTCCGTATGCAATATATTGCATGCCGGTCCCCTCGACAGCGGGCACCCACCGCCCCCTCCTCCGCGACGAGGTACAAGCACGGCTGCGCGCCGCCATCGTGGACGGCACCCTCGCGCCGGGCGAACAGGTGCGTGACGCCGACATTGCGCAGTGGCTGGGCGTGAGCCGCACACCTGTTCGCGAGGCGCTGCTCGAGCTCGCACACGCGGGACTCGTCCAGACGACACCGGGACGGGCGACAATCATCTCGCCGATCGAACGTCGGGCCACCAGTGAGGCTCGCGATGTCGTAGCGGCCATGCACCGTCTCGCTGCGCTTGCAGCAGTGCCGCGACTCGACTCGAACACGATCGAGCGGATGCGTGCTGCGAATCGCCTGTTCGCCGCAGCGCTCCGGTGCGGTGACATCGACGGCGCCATCGCCGCCGACGAACTCTTTCACGGCATCCTGGTCGAAATCGCCGACAACGATGCAATACGAACGGTGCTGCGCCTGTATGAACCGGTCCTCCTGCGAGC
>NZ_DBHD01000120.1:0-3629 GCF_002296025.1 Microbacterium sp. UBA837 | reverse complement strand
CCGGTGGAGCGGCGCTTGGTCTGTCGTGCCATGAGGGTGATTCAGCTCCGCTCGGGTTACTTGAGGAAGTAGATGACGAAGAACAGGGCGATCCAGACGACGTCGACGAAGTGCCAGTAGTACGACACGACGATGGATGACGTCATCTCCTTGCGGCCGAAGTTCTTGACCGCGAAGGCGCGTCCGATCACGAGGAGGAAGGCGATGAGGCCACCGGTCACGTGGAGGGCGTGGAAGCCGGTCGTCAGATAGAAGGCCGACGCGTACGCGTTCGCCTGGATCGGCATCCCCTCGGTGACGAGCTGGGCGTACTCCCACACCTGGCCCGACACGAAGATGGCGCCCAGGGCAAAGGTCAGCCAGAACCACTCGACCATGCCCCAGCGGTCGCGGAACCGGTTGGTCTTGACCGTGTAGGGCTGGAAGCGCTCAGCAGCGAAAACACCCATCTGGCAGGTGACGGATGAGAGCACCAGGATCGTGGTGTTGACCGCAGCGAACGGGACGTTCAGCAGCTGGGTCTCTTGAGCCCACAGGTCGGGGGAGGTGCTTCGCAGTGTGAAATAGATCGCGAAAAGGCCGGCGAAGAACATGACTTCGCTGCCGAGCCACACGATTGTTCCAACTGCGACCGGGTCGGGTCGCTTGACCGACCGCATGGCCTGGGAGTACGTCGCTGAGCTGGTGGTCACATTCTTCATTATGGCTGAAGATTTGCCTGGGGTTTCGCATGAGCCACCACTGATGTGACCTGGTTCCCGACTTAGGTGAACCTCAGTTGCCCGCCCCGCTACGCTCGGAGCCATGACCCAGCAGCCGTCCTGGTCCTCAATCATCAGCGCCCTCCTCGAGGGTGAGGACCTCAGCGTGTCGGAGTCGAGCTGGGCGATGCGCCAGATCATGGCGGGTGAGGCGACACCCTCGCAGCTGGCGGGATTCCTCATAGCTCTCCGTGCGAAGGGGGAGACCGTCGACGAGATCGTCGGTTTCCGCGACGCGATCCTCGAGGCTGCGCTACCGCTTCGGGTGGATCCTCACGTCCTGGACATCGTCGGAACCGGTGGCGATCGTCATCGCACCGTCAATGTGTCGACGACCGCATCGATCGTCGCCGCTGCCGCAGGCATCCCGGTCGTCAAGCACGGGAACAAGGCGGCGAGTTCGGCATCCGGGTCTTCCGACGTCCTGTCGGCTCTCGGCGTTGATCTTCGCCTCTCGCCGGATGCCGTGGCCGAGGTTCTCGACCGAGCCGGCATCACCTTCGCGTTCGCTGCCGCTTTCCACCCCGGATTCCGGCACGCCGGGCCCACCCGCGCCGAGCTCGGGGTTCCCACGGTCTTCAATTTCCTCGGCCCCCTGTGCAACCCGGCCCGCGCCGAGGCGAACGCTGTGGGCGTCGCACACCTGGACCGCGTGCCCCTCATCACCGGCGTGTTCCGCACGCGCGGCGCGACAGCGCTGGTGTTCCGCGGCGACGATGGGCTGGACGAACTGACCACCACCGGACACAGCCGCATCTGGGAGGTGTCGCGCGGCGACATCCACGAGCACGATCTCGATCCGCGGGATCTCGGCATCCCGCTCGCGACCCTCGACGACCTTCGCGGGGGTGCGCCCGACCACAACGCCGAGATCGTTCGGCGTGTCTTGGCGGGAGACGCTGGGCCGGTGCGTGACATCGTGCTGTTGAACGCGGCGGCGGGGATCGTGGCGTACCGGCTGTCACAGGATGCCGCGCAGGCACAGCTGCCGATCGTGGAGCGCCTCCGGGATGCGCAAGCGGATGCCGCTGCGGCCATCGACTCGGGTGCGGCTGCGGCAAAACTGCACGCGTGGGCCGAGGCGACTGCCGCGCTCGCACCCTGACCTGGGCCATTCACCGAATTTCTCGTCGGGGGACCTACGTCACTGTCCGTAGGCCGACCGGCTTCGTAGCGTGGATGTCGACGGTGAGATACACCGCCGAATCCCCCCCGACGATGCATGTCCCTGAAGGAGAAATCGCCATGTCCGCCACCGACACAGCCAGCGCCGCTGATACTGTTCAGGCGCCTGCCCGCAACCTCGGTCTCGTGAAGGTGGTGGGGATCCTCGGCATCGTCGGTGGTGCCCTGCTCATCATCGTGGGCATCGTCGTGTGGGCTACCGTCTCGAGCCAGTTGCGCGCCGAGAACATCACGATCCCCGAAGATGCGATCGCCTTCCAAGGCCAGACCGTTGCCGGTCCCTTCACCGCCTACGTGCAGGCCGACATCATTCAGCGCCACGCCCTCGAGGCATCCGGCGGTGCCACTTACGCCGAACTCGACCGCGAAGATCCGGTGCGCGCGACCATGATGAACGCGTCGTTCCTGCGGGCATCCCTCTTCACCTCGGTCGTCAGCTTCGGTGTCTCCGCATTCGCCATGGGCATCGGTGTGCTCTCGATCCTGTTCGGCTGGGCCCTCCACCGCCTCGCCAGCGCCCCAGTCGTCGTCAAGCGCGCGGGAGTCACACCCTGACGCGCTGACGCCTCGCCGACCCTCCTCGCGGAGGTAGGACTTCTCCCGGGCGTAGGTCGATCGCGACAGCAATCGACCTACGCCCGGGATTTTGCCTACCTGCAGAAGGCGATGCGCGCGGTCGGTGGGGCGTGTCAGGCTGGGCGGCATGAGCGAGCCGGAGCTGCAGCCGTACGACGCGCTGATCGAGATCGCCCTGCTTCTGGAGCGCGAGCGGGCGATCCGCTACAAGGCGAAAGCGTTTCGTGCTGCCGCCGCAGCGATCGAGGGGCTGGATGCCGCGCAGCTGGCCGACACCGCGGGGCTGCGGCGCCGGAAGGGGATCGGCGATTCGACCCTCGCGGTGATCGTCCAGGCCCGGGAGGGGCGCGTGCCGGACTATCTCGCCGAGTTGCGGGAACGGGCCGGCATCCGGCCCTCTGCGCTCAGCGCGCTGCTGCGCGGCGACCTGCACAGCCACTCCGATTGGTCGGACGGCACGACGCCGATTGCGGCGATGGTGAAGGCCGCCCGTGAGCTCGGGCGGGAGTACCTCGCGCTCACCGACCATTCGCCCCGGCTTCGGGTGGCAAACGGCCTGTCGGCGCAGCGACTGCGGGAGCAGATCCCGATCGTGGAGAGCTTCCGCGACGATCGGTTCACCCTGCTCACGGGCATCGAGGTCGACATCCTCGACGACGGCGGGCTCGATCAGCAGGATGACCTGCTGTGCTCACTGGACATCGTCGTGGCATCAGTGCACTCGAAGCTGCGGATGGATCGCGGCCCCATGACGACACGGATGCTGCGCGCAGTGCGAAGCGGCAGGATCGATGTTCTGGGGCATGTGACCGGCAGGCTGGTCAGCGGCCAGCGGGGGACGAGGCCGCCGTCGGAGTTCGATGCGGATCGCGTCTTCGATGCGTGCGCGGAACACGGTGTTGCTGTCGAGATCAATTCGCGTCCCGAACGCGAGGATCCGCCGGATGAGCTGATCGCGCTCGCCCTGGCGAAGGGATGCCTGTTCTCGATCGACTCCGACGCGCATGCGCCGGGTCATCTGTCGCTGCTGGATTACGGCGCCGAGCGGGCGGAGCGCGTCGGGGTTCCGGCTGACCGGATCGTCACGACGTGGCCGCTGGCGCGCCT
>NZ_DBHD01000012.1:1835-16153 GCF_002296025.1 Microbacterium sp. UBA837 | reverse complement strand
TCCTGGATCACCAACCAGTACGACTACTACGTGCTCGGCAACACCGCCCTCTCGTTCCCCGACGACGCCGGCATGGTGCGCGTGGACGAGGAGTCGGGCCTCGGCTTCTCCATCGCTACCGACTGCAATGGGCGCTACTGCCAGCTCGACCCGTACCAGGGTGCGCAGCTGGCCCTGGCCGAGGCCTATCGCAACGTCGCCGTCACCGGCGCCAAGCCCGTCGCGGTCACCGACTGCCTGAACTTCGGCAGCCCCGAGAACCCCGAGGTCATGTGGCAATTCGGGCAGGCCGTCGACGGCCTTGCCGACGGATGCCTCGAGCTGGGCATCCCGGTCACCGGCGGCAACGTCTCGTTCTACAACCAGACCGGCGACCAGCCGATCTTCCCCACCCCGGTCGTCGGCGTGCTCGGCATCATCGATGACGTCGCTCGTCGCATCCCGTCGGGGTGGCAGGATGCCGGCGAGAACATCTACCTGCTCGGGGTCACCGCCAACGAGCTCAGCGGCTCGGCGTGGGCGCAGACCGTGCACAACCACCTCGGCGGGCGGCCTCCGGCGGTCGACCTTGCCGCCGAGCGTCGGCTTGCCGATTTACTGCACGCGGGCGCGCTGCAGGGCCTGATCTCCAGCGCCCACGACCTTTCCAGCGGTGGGCTCGCGCAGGCCCTGGCCGAGGGCGTCATGCGCTTCGGCGTCGGTGCGCGCGTCTGGCTGAACGAGATCATCGAACGCGATGGCGTGGATGCGGCATCCGCCCTCTTCTCGGAGTCGACCGGCCGCGTGCTCGTCTCAGTCCCCCGCGAGGATGACGTGAAATTCCGCGGTCTGTGCGAGGGACGCGGCTACCCCGTGCTGCGTATCGGCGTGACCGATGCTCCCGGCGATGGCGCAGACCCGAGCCTCGAAGTACAGGGACTCTTCACGGTGTCGGCATCCGATCTGCGCGAGGTCTCGCGGGCGACGCTGCCGGCCGCATTCGGGCCGACGATCGCCGAACCCGCCCTCTAGACTGATCGCATGTCCGACGACGACACCAACGTCTACAGCGAGACCCGGCAGCGACGCATCAAGATCGTCGCGTGGGTCGTCATCGTTTCGCTGATTCTCGTGGGCGGTGGCGCCACCGTCCTCGCGCTGCTGTTCGGCTGAGCTCTTCTTCCGGCTTCCCCCCCCATACCCGGCGGGGGATACCGCGGTTAGCATGATCGCGTGGAACCGCTGTTCCAATTCCTCGGCGACTACTGGTGGCTCGTCTTCCCCCTGATGGGTGTCATGGGGATGATCGGCAGCGCCTGGGAGCGCGGTGCACGGCGCCGGCACAAGCGGCGACTCGAGATCCTGCAGGCCAAGGGCGAGATCCGTGCGGCGCAGGCCGCCGCACGAGGGCGCCCCCTCATCGGCATCACGCTTCCGGGCACCAAGGCACCGAAAGATCCTCTGGCGCAGCGCGTCGAGGACACGGTGGCCGCCGGAATGGGCACCGCGGCGCGAACGGCGCCATCGAGTTCGGCACCCGTGACACCGCTCCAGAAGCTCTTCGCCGCACACGACGCGGTGACCAAGCGCTGGCTCGAGTACGAACTGGATGTGGCGAAGATCATCGCCTACCCCGCCATGAGCGACGGCAGACAGCCGTTGACTGCGGCGTTCCTCCGAGCCAAGAAGGTCGCCGACCGGCTCCGCCCCGACTCCGAGAGCGCCAAGCTCTCGAAGGAACAGTTCACCGAGTACCGCACCGCGGTCACCGACTACGAGGTAGCCTTCGATCTTGCCGAGCGCGAGGCTCGCCGCATCCGCGATTCGTCCTTCACCGCCGACGAGCGCAAGCGCCTGAGCACCGCGCAGCAACTGCTGAGCGTCGCAATCGACCAGGCAGCGACTCCCGCCGAGCGACAGCTCGCGTACCGACGCGTGCGCGAAGAGCTCGACGGCCTGCTCGCGATCTCGGATGACGCGATCACCGTCCTTGAAGAGCGCGTCGCCCTCGAACTCCCCGCGACTCCCCCCGCCGCAGCTCCCACCGCAGAGCCGTCTGCTTCGGCATCCGAGCCGCCGCCCGGCCCCGCGGCGCCGGGCATCTGGCCCGTCCCGTCCCGCACTCCGCGCCCCTGACCGAAGCCGTTTGCCCCGGCAACTCCGCCTCGGGCGAGGTCTCGCTGACCCCACACGGATGCCGGGGTTGACGCACCCCGCGTTCTGTGGTTACCTACTTGAGTAACTAACCCAGAAACACATCGGAGGCGCGGATGATCGAAGAAGGCAAGGCCCTCTTCCTGCAGATCGCGGAGAGCGTCGAGGACTCGATCGTCGACGGGAGCCTGGCCGAAGAGGCACAGGCCCCCTCGACGAACGAACTCGCCGCCTTCTATCGGATCAACCCCGCCACGGCAGCGAAAGGAGTGACGATGCTCGTCGACAAGGGCGTGCTCTACAAGCGACGGGGCATCGGCATGTTCGTTGCCCCGGGCGCGCGGGAAAACCTGCTCGCCGAGCGACGCGCGGCATTCCGCGACCGCTACCTCACCCCCCTCTTGGCCGAAGCCCGAAAGCTCGGGCTCGGCTCCGAAGACCTCGCGCAGCTGCTCCGTGAGCACGCGCAGAACACGACAACGGAAGGCGACCAATGACCATCAACGATGTGGCACCCCCCGCGGGTGCCGGCGAGACGGTGATCGAGGTGAAGAACCTCACCAAGCGCTACCGCGATACTGTCGCGGTCGACGATGTGAGCTTCTCGATTCAGAAGAACACCATCTACGGCCTGCTCGGGCGCAACGGCGCGGGCAAGACCACCGTGATGTCGATCCTCACGGCGCAGAACTTCGCCACCTCCGGCGACGTGCGCGTGTTCGGTGAGCACCCGTACGAGAACGCTCGGGTGCTGCGCCGGCTGTGCTTCGTTCGCGAAAGCCAGCGTTACCCCGACGACGCGAAGCCGATCCATGCCTTCGCGACGGCGAAGCTCTTCTACCCCAACTGGAACCAGGAGCTCGCCGATCGCCTCATCACCGACTTTCGCCTCCCGGTGAGCACCCGCATCAAGAAGCTCTCGCGCGGACAGCTCTCGGCAGTCGGCGTCATCATCGGACTCGCATCGCGAGCGGAAGTGACCTTCTTCGACGAGCCGTACCTGGGGCTGGATGCCGTCGCCCGCCAGATCTTCTACGACCGGCTGCTCGAGGACTACACCGAGCACCCGCGTACCGTCATCCTCTCCAGTCACTTGATCGACGAGGTCTCCAACCTCATCGAGCGCGTGCTCGTCATCGACCGGGGTCAGATCATCATGGATGCCGCCACCGACGATGTGCGCAACCAGGCCACCGCCATCGTCGGGGATGCCGCTACCGTTGACGCCTTCGTCGCGGGGCGGGAGGTCCTGCACCGCGAGAGCCTCGGACGGGTGGCATCCGTCACTATCGCGGGCGCGCTGTCCGCAGATGAGCGCTCCCGCCTGACGGCCGCTGGTCTTGATATCGGTCCGGTATCGCTGCAGCAGTTGATCGTCCGCACGACCCAGCACGCCGACGAGACGGATGCCGCTGCATCCGATACGCGCACTACCACGAAGGGAGGCCAGCGATGAACCGCGTCGGAAACGTCGTCCGCATGCAGCTGGTCAACAGGCAGACGTTCATCTGGATCCCGCTGATCATCCTCGCAGGATCGCTCGTTGTCTCGATCGTGATCTGGTCGATGATCCCCTACGACGCCCCGAAGTACGGCGGCGGCGCCCAGGCACCCCTGTGGTATTTCTTCGCGGTCGGCATTATGGGAATGACCCAGACCTTCCCGTTCTCGCAAGCCATGAGCGTCACGCGCCGCGAGTTCTTCCTCGGCTCGCTGCTCACCGCCGGGCTGACGTCGGCGATCCTGACGGCGATCTTCGTCATCGGCGGATTCGTCGAGCAGGCGACCACCGGCTGGGGCGTCAATGGGTACTTCTTCTACCTCGACTGGATCTGGAGTTCGGGTCCAGCGGTGGCCGCGGTGCTCATCCTGTTCATGACAATGACCTTCTTCGTGACCGGCTTCGCGATCGCCACGATCTACAAGCGGTTCGGGCCTGCCGTCCTGACGGTCATCCTCGTTGGACTGGGGCTGCTGCTCGTCGGCGCGATGTGGCTCATCGGTCGTCTGAACGCTTGGGGGCAGGTCTTCGGCTGGATCGTGACGCAGGGCCCCGAGGGTCTCGCCGTCGGGCTGCTGATCACCCTGGTCGCTCTTTCCGGGATCGCCTACGGGCTGTTGCGGCGGACTATCCCCTGACGGATGCCGACACCAGGCAGCGGGGCTCCCGGCCAGATGGCCGGGAGCCCTCAGCGTACCTGCACCACCGCCACGTCGTCATCGCTGTCGTCGCCGCTCGCACGTCGTAGGCAATCTTTACTCATCGACGCTGACGTGCCGAGCCCCTACGGTCGGGTCGACGCCCCTGTCGCCATTGAGCCAAGGAGACCCATGCCCGCGCACCGTTCCCCCGTCACCGCCCTCGCCGCCGCCGCCCTGGCCGCGCTACTGCTCGCCGGCTGCACCGCCGACGGCACCGGCGCGGACGACGCCTCCGCCGCAACGGCTGACGCGATGGCTCCCGTCACCCAGGAATCTGACGAGGCGCCCGCCGAGCCCGAGGCCGAGCCCGAGGCCGAGCCCCAGGGCGAGCGTCCCGAGGGCCTCGACGCGAGCCTCCCGGTGCCACCCGGCACCCTGGTGAGCGCCACCCCGGAGTCGAGCGCATGGGAGTACATCTACTCGGGCGTCACGAGCGACGAGGCGCGCGCGTTCGCTGACTCACTGAAAGAGATGGGCTTCAAGCAGAAGGTTACCGTCGACTCCGACGGCGTCGAGCAGTGGTACTTCCAGAGCGCCGAGTGGGCGATCAAGCTCGAAGAGACCCATGCGGACGAGAGCCTGCGCTACTGGGTGGACCCGATCTCCGAATAGGCGACGCGCCATCCCTTGACGGATGCCGAAACCACGCAGAGGGGCTCCCGGCCAGATGGCCGGGAGCCCCTCGTCAGTGCCCGTGGATCACTGCACGATGATGGTGCTGAACGCGTTGGGGTTCTCCGAGATCCAGGCCTCAACAGCCTCGGCCTCGCGGCCCTCGCCGTACTCGTTCACGACCATGTCCTCAAGCGAGGCGTAGTCCGCGTCGCTCAGCTGGATGCCGGCGATGAGGTCGGCTGCCTCGGGGCAACGCTCCGAGAATCCGGCGGTGCCGAGGAAGTGCAGAGCCTCGGGCTCGCCCATGGCGCCCTGCGGGTCCTCGAGGTCCTTCAGACCGTAGGCCGCGTTGGCCCAGAACGGACGCCACGAGGTCACGACGATGTCCTCCTGTGCGTCGACGGCGTTGCCGAGCTCGGTGAGCATCGCGGCGGTCGACGAGGTGACGAGCTCGTACTCGCCGTCCAGGCCATATGCGGGCATCATGACGTCCTGGGTCTGAGCGGTCAGGCCCGCGCCCGGCTCGATGCCGACGATGCGGCCGCCGAAACGGTCCGCGTTGCCCGCGAGGTCCTCGATCGAGGTGATGTCGACGTAGTCGGGAACCGCGATCGTGAGCTTGGCGCCCTCGTAGTAGGCGTCCAGGTCCTCGATGTTGTCGCCGTACTCCTCCATGTACGAGGCGTGAGTGAGCTCAGGCCATGCGGAGGGGTAGATGTCGACGTCGCCCTGGGCGAGACCGGCGTAGAGCGGGCCCGCTTCGGTGAGCGTCTGCATCTCGACGTCGATGCCGAGCGCGCCGAGCTGGTTCTGCAGCAGGTACGCGGTGCTCAGGCCGTCCGTCCACGAGGGGAGGAAGCCGAGCGTGACGGTCTCGCAGCTCATGTCGCCGGAGGCGTCGGTCTGGTCGCCACTGGGCTCGGAGGCGCTGCTGCAGCCCGCGAGCGCGAGTGTGGCCACGGCCCCGAGAGCCAATGCTGTGCTGAGGTGTCGCTTGTTCATGTGAAACGCATCCTTCATGTATGTCTCGTTCGTTCCGTATCTTCTTCTCTTGGTGGGAAGCCGCGTGGTGTCCGCGCTCCTCCTCAGCCGGTGGTCACCGGCTGCCCGTGGGCTGGAGTGCCTCCGTTCCCACGTGGTTCTGTGTGTCCTCGTCCCTCGACTGCGCGGCTACTGTGGCGCGCGCGGTCCGTCGGCGCGCGAGCACGCTCCGTAGCGACGAGGGGTAGTCGGCGCGGTTGCCCAGCGCTGCAGTCACCCGGTCCAGGTAGACGGCGATGATCACGACGCCGAGGCCTGCCTCCACGCCAAGGGCGAGATTGACCGTCGACACCGACTGGACGACGATCTTGCCGAGGCCGTCCGCGCCGACGATTCCGGCGAGAACCGCCATCGACAGTGCCAGCATGATGACCTGGTTGACACCGGCCATGATCGTCGGCGTCGCCAACGGCAGCTGGATGCCGCGCAGGATCTGCGAGGGCGTTGCGCCGAAAGCCTGGCCAGCCTCGACGGTCTCCGAATCGACTCCGCGGATGCCGAGCTCGGTCAGGCGCACGCCCGGAGGCAGCGCGAAGATGACCGTCGCAACCAGGCCCGGCACGACCCCGATGCTGAAGAACGTGATGGCAGGGATCAGGTAGACAAACGCCGGCATCGTCTGCATGAAGTCCAGCACCGGCTTGAGAATCGTCCGTACCGTGTCGTTTCGTGCCGACCAGATCCCGAGCGGAATCGCAATGGCTAGCGCGACCACGGTCGCCACCAGGACCAGGGAGAGCGTCTGCATGGTCGGGATCCAGAGGTCCATCGCAATGATGAACACAAAGGCCAGCACCGTGCCGACAGCCATCTGCCACGACCGCACGAGCCATCCGATGAGCGCGAAGACGACGATCATCGCGGGGATGGGGATGATCAGGAGGATGTCGGTGAGTCCGTCGACGAGGAATCGCACGACGACGGTGATGAAATCGAACAGACCGCTGAGGTTATCTCGCAGCCAGTCGACGACTGTCTCGACCCACTGGCCGATAGGAATGCGGAAATCCATCAGACAACCTCTTCCGCGTCGCTGGTGTGTTCTTCGTCATGGGGCACCTGCGCGAGCACTTCGTCGATCTCTGCCCCCGAAACAGGAATGACCGGGATCGTGATCTCGCCCGTGGCGCCGGTTCCTGGCCCGAGCGCTGCCAGGAGAGTCACGCGGGGAATGACGCCGGTCAATCTGCCGTGGTCGTCGACAACAGCCAAGGGCAGGGGCGACTCGACAGAGGGCACGAACAGGTTGATGAGTACCTCATCCTCCCGAACGCTCTGCGGGGCCCGCTTGATCGCCGAACCGATCGACTTCTCTCCCGCCTGGACGAGCTTCATCGCGTCACGGTCGGTGACGATCCCCACGAGCCTGCGGTCGCGTCCCACGACGTAGGCCGCGGCGGTGTAGGCGTCGCGCATCTGCCGCAGCGCGGTCCGCGGACCCGCGGTCTCGGTGACGACGGCGCGGGGCCGTTCCATCACGTTCGCCGCGGTCAACACGCGCGCACGATCCACGTCTTGGACGAACTGCTCCACGTAGTCGTTGGCGGGGTCGGTGAGGATGTCCTCGGGTGTGCCGATCTGCACGATGCGGCCATCGCGCATCACGGCGATGCGGTCACCGAGGAGCATCGCCTCATTGAGGTCGTGGGTGATGAAGACGATCGTCTTCTGCAGCTTCTCCTGAAGCTCGAGCAGTTGCTCCTGCATTTCCCGTCGAATCAGGGGGTCCAGGGCGCTGAAAGCCTCATCCATCAGCAGCACGTCAGGATCGGCTGCCAACGCGCGAGCGATCCCCACACGCTGCTGCATGCCGCCGGAGAGTGCCGAGGGAAGCTTGTCTCCCCAGCCTTCGAGCCCGACCAGCGCGAGGATCTCTTCCGCCTTCGCCAGCCGCTCGGAGCGCTCGACACCACGGAGCTGCAACGGGTAGGCGACGTTGTCAGCGACGGACCGATGCGGCAGCAGCGCGAAGTGCTGGAAGACCATCGACACGCGATCGCGCCGCAACTCACGCAGCTTGGCGGGCGTCGTGTCGGTGACCGACTCGCCGCGGACAGTGACGGACCCGGCGGTTGCCTCGTACAGTCCGTTGAGCATGCGGATGATCGTTGACTTGCCGGACCCCGACAGGCCCATGATCACGAAGATCTCGCCGGGGGCGACCGCGAAGCTCGCGTCGATGACGGCGGCGGTCCCCTCATCTGCGACGTCAGCGCGCGACTGTCCAGCGCGAAGACGTTTGACGGCCGACTGGGGGTTCTTGCCGAAGACCTTGAAAAGGCCTTGCGCTTCTAACGCAGGAGTTGTGGTCACTGTGCACCTTGGCAGCCGCTGCAGCTGGCTGCATCGGTCACGCCCGGGTGGCGATCACGGGCACGCGGAAACGGGCACGCATGCGCTGGCGTCGAATGTCGGATTCGAGCACGATCACCGACCGTACGCTCGCCGACAGTGAAAATCGGCAACCGCGGACTGGGTCGACGGGTTCGGGGAACCCAGCGAGCCAAGTTACCAGGCTTCCCCGCCGATAGCCACCCGGTGGCGCTTGAGCTCAGCGCCCGTCAGCAGCTTCCGTGTGGTGGCGGATCACCTCGGCGACAACGAACGAGAACCACTTCTGCGCGAATTCGGGATCCAGATCCGCGTCCTCGGCGAGGCGGCGCAGCCGCGCCACCTGCTGCTCTTCTCGCGTGGGATCGGAGGCCGGCATACCGTGCTCGGCCTTCAAGACACCCACCTGTTTTGTGGCCCGGAAACGCTCGGCGAGCATGAAGATCAGCGCCGCGTCGATGTTGTCGATCGTCGCGCGGAGGCGTAGCAGGTCGGTAACAGGGTCGATCGGCTCGGTCATCCCACTCCCTTCGGACTGTGTCGAGAGTATCGCCTCCCCCTCACCGAGAGAGCGGCCCCCTAGAGTGTGACCATGAGCGACGAGAGCCCGACCCCGCCAGCGACAGCGGCACCCGCGAAGGATGCCTCCGCCGACGTCACCTCGGCACCGGCGGATGCAGCCGCTGGCACCCCCGAGCGGCGGCCGTTCTGGGTCGGCCTCGACCAGCCCTTCGCCGTCGGCTTCGCTGTCACCCTGGGCGGACTGGCGGCGATTCTGCTCGGCCTGGCGGTATCGAACCTCGCGACCGTCATCATCTACGTCAGCTTCGCGCTGTTCGCTGCGCTCGGCCTGGACCCGATCGTGCGGGCGCTCGAGCGCAAGGGTGTGCGACGGGTCTGGGGGATGGTGATCGTCTACGTCGGCTTCCTCCTGGTCATTGCCGGCGTCATGCTCCTGATCATGCCGACGGTCATCTCACAGGTGGCTCAGTTCATCCGCGACATCCCGACGATGATCAACGACTTCGAGAAGTCGGACGCGTTCGGGTGGATGCAGACGAATTTCGGCGACCAGATCGGCACGATCCTCAACGATGTCGAGAACTTCATCCTCAACCCCGCGAACATCGCCTCGATCACGGGCGGTGTGCTGGCGGTCGGCGCGGGGATCGCGACGGCGATCTCGGGCATCATCATCGTGATCGTCCTGAGCCTGTACTTCCTCGCCTCGCTCAACACGATCAAGGCCAGCTTCGTCCGCCTCACTCCCGCACGGGCGCGGGCGAAGGTCACCGAGATGACCGAGCAGATCACCGACGGTATCGGTGGTTACCTCATGGGGATGGTGATTCTCGCGTTCTTCAACTCGGTCGTCGCCTTCTTCCTGCACCTCTTCCTCGGACTTCCCTTCCCCGCGCTGATGGCCGTGGTCGCTTTCTGCATCACGCTCATCCCCCTCGTCGGTTCCGTGCTGTACTGGGGCATCGCCACGGTGGTCGCGCTGTTCACGAACCCGATCACCGCCCTGATTTTTGCCGCGCTGTATCTCATCTACATGCAGCTGGAGGCGTACGTGCTGACACCGCGGGTCATGAACCGCGCGATTTCGGTTCCCGGCTCGCTCGTGGTCATCGGAGCCCTCGTCGGCGGAACTCTCCTGGGCCTGCTCGGCGCGCTCGTCGCGATCCCGATCACCGCGTCCATCCTGCTGATCATCAAGCAGGTCGTGATCCCTCGGCAGGACGCGAAACTCTAGGCCATCTGGACGCGGTCAGACCGGTCCAGCAGCCCCAGCCGGTAAGCGGCGGGAACCGCATGGTGACGCGAGGTCACCCCGAGCTTTCGGTAGATCGCTGACAACTGCGTCTTGACCGTGCTCTGCGACACCGACAACGCCTTGGCCATGTCAGAGACCGAGCCGTAGCACTCGAGAGCCTTCAGCACGACAGCTTCTCGCGGCGTCAATCGCGGACGCTCCGTCACCACGAGCGCAGCCGACGCCTTCTCCACGGCAGCTTCGAACGCCGTGCGCATCCCGCGTTCCGACAGGTCGACGATCTCATCCATGAGCCATCCGGGCGTATGCGCGATGATCCGGACCAGACCCGCAGCGACGACCATGCCTCCACACACGACGCTGAGCCCGACCATCTGCTCGCGTGGGCGGAGTGGCGCGCCAAGAGCTTCCATGACGAGGTCGCGGTCTGGACACCGCTTGCAGTGCTGACCGCACGCGGACGAATTCGAGAGATCCACATCTCGCCGCCGATGCGCGTCCCGCTACCCGCCGCCACACCGCCACAACCGGAGGAGAGCGCCGCATGAGTCGCATCCACAGGCGCAAGCGATCGCGCGAGCGACGACCTGCACCGCCACCGAGCGGGCCGCGGTGGTGGCACTACCTTCTCGTGGGTCTGATCGCAGCCGCTGCAATCGCTCGCGCTGCAGCGGCGCTCATGCAGGATCACTCGCCCCCGCGGCCAGGCGACCGCACCGTGTCGCTCAGTGTCCCCGCTGCTTGCTCGGAGCCCGGGGTGAGTGCATAGCCCCTCCGCGCTCCCGAGAGCGCCAGAGGATGCCGGCGGCGATCACACCCTGCACCATGACGATCGCGCTGACGACAGCCGCAATCGTCCCCGCGGCTTGGTCGGATGCCGTGATCAGATCAAATCCGCCGTGCCAGATCAGCACGGGAATGATGCTCCACCCAGCGCCGCGGCCCATCCATGCGAGGAGGTAGGAGCCCGTGACAAGGGCAAGCATCCAGCCGATGATGCCGGGGCCCATCTCGCGATAGGTCGGGTTGAAGACGAAAGCCGGCGCATGCCACACGATCCACACACCTGCGACGGTGAGCGCAGCCCAGAACGTGGACAGACGCTCCGCGAGGTGCGGCAGCAACCAGCCCCGCCATCCCGCTTCCTCCCCGAGCCCGAAGGTGAGGATCCACACGACGGCCACGGCTGCCACGTTCCACCCGGGAAGCTTCTCGGTCAGTCCGAACTGCGTCATGTCGGGCCAGCCGCCTGCGACGATGGCCGCGGTGAGGTAGCCGATCAGGAAGTACGCGATCGGCATCCCTAGGGCCCACCACCACCACACCCCGCGGAACCGCACCGAGAAGGTGCGCAGAGCCCCCGCGCGCACCCCTCGCCAGCCGCCACTGAAGGCGCTGGCGGCAACCGCGCCCGCGAGCGGACCGAACGAACCGACGAAGAAGATGAGGGGAACCGGCGGCAGCTCGGTCGAGCCCAGCGCCGCAACCACCAGGGGCGCCCACACCAGCCACGTGAACCCGAACGCGACAACCAGATAGACGACGACGCTCCCTCGGCGTCCGGCTACGGCCGTGTCAACGGCAGACGGCATCTCGACCTCCGCGCAAGCACTGGTGACCGCTCTCAGGCGGCGAGCTGGGAGTTAGACCCCTGCGGCGATTGTCACGGTAGGCGCAGGAGGCAGGTCGGTGAAGGGACCTCGGTCCTGGTCCTGGCACGCCCCGGAATCCCGCGAGCATCGAAAGGCAACACCGCGACGTCGCTCGATCGCTGGCCCGCGACGAGCAAACCGTCACCGACGACCAGGTGGTGCCGCGGCCAGTCGACTCCGGCCTCCACGAGCGCGAGCGGCGAGACCGTCTCGCCGTCACCGGTCACCCGCATCACGGCGATCGTGTTGCTTCCCCGCACCCCGGCATAGAGGAGTGTGGCGTCGGCAGATCGCGCGAGTTCCGCGGCAGTGTCACCGTCGAGGGTCCCCGTGCCCAGCGGCGTTCCGCCGACCAGATGCCACGTTCCGGTGTCGTCCGGGGCCAGCACGAACAGTTCGCACGAGAGCTCCGCGACGATGTACAGGTGGCCGCTCGGGTGCAGGATGCCGTGCCGCGGCCCGGAGCCGCGGGGCAGCGTCACCTCCTGTACGAGCCGTGGCGCACGAGATCCCGTCTGCCAAAACCTGACGAGGTCGAACCCCATGTCCGTCGTAGCGACGACACCGGGGCTCACGACGATCGACTGATGGGCGTGCGAGACCCGCGGCTCGTGGTCGAACCCCGCGTATGGATCGGATGCCGCATCCGCCGTCGCAGAACCGCGGATGCCGCCGTCAGTGTCCAGCTCGAGCTGCACGACCTGGCCGTCTCCCCAACAGGCGACGAAGAGCCGCTCACGACCGGCGAGAATGTGGCACGGCGCGGCGCCGACAGGGGTCGGCTGCCCGAGAGCGTCCCACTGGTCGGGTCCCCGCTCCTGGAAGGCCTGGACTGCTCCCGAGCCTTCGAGGGTTGCGTAGACCACGTCGAGGGTCGGATGCTTCGCCGCCCAGGACGGCGACGGGGCCGAGGCCAGGGTGCCGCGCCAGCTCAGCACGCCGCCCGTCGTCGAGTCGGCGTCGCCGGCGGCGAGCAGGCCGATCCCCTCGGCAGTGCCCTCCATGTCGGCCGTGTAGCCGCCTACAAGAAAACGCATGGGTGAGAGAGCTCAGTCGACCAGGTCGTGGCGCACGATGACGGCATCCCGGCCGGGTCCGACACCGATCACCGAGATGCGGGTGCCGCTCATCTCCTCGAGGGCGAGGACGTAGTCCTGAGCTTCCAGCGGTAGGTCCTCGAACGTTCGCGCCCCGGAGATGTCCTCGCTCCAGCCGGGCAGGTACTCCAGGATCGGGCGCGCGTGGTGGAAGTCCGACTGATTGTCGGGCACGTCGTCGAAGCGGCGCCCGTCGACCTCGTACGCGACGCACACGGGGATCTGCTCGAGCCCGGTCAGGATGTCGAGTTTGGTGAGCACCAGGTCGGTGATGCCGTTGATACGCGTGGCGTACCTGGTGATGGGCGCGTCGTACCACCCGACCCGCCGCGGGCGCCCGGTCGTGGTCCCGAACTCGAACCCACGCTGACGGATCCACTCGCCCTGCTCGTCGAAGAGCTCCGTCGGGAAGGGGCCGGAGCCGACGCGCGTCGTGTAGGCCTTGACGATGCCGACGATCCGGTCGAGGCGATTGGGGCCGACGCCGGATCCTGTCGCGGCACCGCCCGCGGTAGCCGACGAAGACGTGACGAATGGGTAGGTGCCGTGGTCGACATCGAGCATGGTGGCCTGGCCGCCCTCGAACACGACGAGTTCGCCCTTGTCGAGCGCGTCGTTGAGCAGGAGCGAGGTGTCGGTCACCATCGGGCGAAGCCGTTCGGTGTACGAGAGCAGGTCCTCGACGATCTCGTCGACCTCGATCGCGCGACGGTTGTAGACCTTCACGAGCAGGTGGTTCTTCTGCTCGAGGGCGCCCTCGACCTTCTGCCGCAGGATCTTCTCGTCGAACAGGTCCTGCATCCGGATGCCGACACGGTTGATCTTGTCGGCGTACGCCGGCCCGATGCCGCGCCCCGTCGTTCCGATCTGGCGCTTGCCGAGGAAGCGCTCGGTGACCTTGTCGAGCGTGCGGTGATACTGCGTGATGACGTGTGCCGCGGAGCTGATCTTCAACCGTGAGGTGTCGATCCCGCGAGCGCGCAAAGCCTCGAGCTCGCCGAAGAGGACCTCGAGGTCGACCACGACTCCGTTGCCGATGACCGCGTTCACTCCCGGCGAGAGGATGCCCGAGGGAAGCAAGTGGAGGGCGTACTTCTCATCGCCGATCACAACGGTGTGACCGGCGTTGTTGCCGCCGTTGAACTTGACGACCCAGTCGGTGCGGTCACCGAGCAGATCAGTGGCTTTGCCCTTGCCCTCGTCGCCCCACTGCACTCCGACGATCACGATGCCTGGCATGACGAATTCCCCCGGGGTGACGAGCTGGTAGGTCTCGAGTCTATCGGCGCGTCGCGTCCCGGCCCGAGAAGGCTTTCGCGCTCCCGCTGGATATCGTGAGCACATGCTGAGATCACGGGCCTGGGCCAACGCGTGGGCGGCGTTGCGACTGCTCGCAGCTGCCGCCGGCGTGGCGGCAATCGTCGGCCAGCTGGTGCGCACCCTGAGCATCTCCGCCAGCAACGGTTGGCC
>NZ_DBHD01000012.1:0-1464 GCF_002296025.1 Microbacterium sp. UBA837 | reverse complement strand
TGGGCGCGGCGATCGCTCTGACGACCGGCGCGATCCTGATCTGGCGCGGGAGCCGCGTCGATCCCGCCTGGTTTGCCACGCTCCTCGCAGCAGTGTCGACATACATGCTCATCACCGGGATCGTCTACAACGCGCTGCTGCGCAACATCCCGCTTCCCCAGGGATCCACAGTTCCGTGGTCGAACGAGATCCTGCACGTCTGGGCTCCCCTGTTCATCCTGCTGGACGTGTTCTTCGGCCCGCTCCGACGTCGCCTTCCCTGGCGTGCGCTCTGGACGATCATTGCCTTCCCGATCGTGTGGGTGATCTACACCCTCGTGCGCGGACCGCTCGTCACCGACTTCCGCACCGGCAACCCGTGGTGGTATCCCTACCCGTTCCTGAACCCCAACCTCCAGCCGTGGGGGTACGGCGGAGTCGCCCTCTACGTCGTCGGCATCGCGGCCGGCATCCTGGTGCTTGCAGCCGGGGTGATCTGGGTCGGTCGTCGTCGCGGCGCTGCCCGCGTGAAGGCGGCCGGAACCGCTCAGTAGACTGAGGTTCCATGTCGAAGGTCCTCCAGTCCCTGCCCATCGGCGAGCGCATCGGCATCGCCTTCTCGGGGGGCCTGGACACCTCCGTGGCTGTCGCCTGGATGCGCGACAAGGGCGCGGTGCCCTGCACCTACACGGGGGACCTGGGCCAGCCCGACGAAGACGACATCGCCGCCATTCCCGGCCGAGCGCTCACCTACGGCGCCGAGGTGTCGCGGCTCGTCGACTGCAAGACCGCGCTCGTCGAGGAGGGCTTCGTCGCTCTGTCCTGCGGCGCGTTCCACATCCGCTCGGGCGGCCGCACGTACTTCAACACGACGCCGCTGGGCCGCGCCGTCACCGGTACCCTGCTCGTTCGCGCAATGAAAGAGGACGGCGTCGACATCTGGGGCGACGGCTCGACCTACAAGGGCAACGACATCGAGCGGTTCTACCGCTACGGCCTGCTCGCCAACCCCGCGCTGCGCATCTACAAGCCGTGGCTGGATGCCGAGTTCGTCCGTGAGCTCGGGGGTCGCAAGGAGATGAGCGAGTGGCTCGTCGCGCACGGATTCCCGTACCGCGACTCCGCCGAGAAGGCGTACTCCACGGATGCCAACATCTGGGGCGCGACGCACGAGGCCAAGACGCTCGAGCACCTCGAGGTGTCGCTCGAGACCGTCGAGCCGATCATGGGCGTGCGCTTCTGGGACCCCGCGGTGGAGATCGCCACCGAGGATGTCACGGTGACTTTCGAGGGGGGCCGCCCGGTCGCGCTCAACGGCATCGAGTACTCCGACCCGGTGGAACTGGTCTTCGAGGCCAATCGCATCGGCGGCCGCCATGGCCTGGGCATGAGCGACCAGATCGAGAACCGCATCATCGAGGCCAAGTCGCGCGGGATCTACGAAGCTCCGGGAATGGCCCTGCTGTTCATCGCCTACGAGCGCCT
>NZ_DBHD01000156.1:0-24903 GCF_002296025.1 Microbacterium sp. UBA837 | reverse complement strand
AAGGAAGACATCGAGCGCATGGTGCGCGAGGCCGAGGAACACGCCGCTGAAGACAAGAAGCGTCGCGAGTCGGCTGAGACCCGCAACCAGGCCGAGACCCTGTCGTACTCGATCGAGAAGCTGATCAAGGACAACGAAGACAAGCTGCCCGACGAGGTCAAGACCTCGGTGCAGGCTGATGTCGACGCCCTCAAGACCGCTCTTGCCGGCGAGGATGACGACGCGGTGAAGGCTGCGTTCGACAAGCTGAACCAGAGCCAGTCGCAGCTCGGTGAAGCCATCTACCAGGCAGGGCAGGCCGCCGGCGAGAACCCCGACCCGGCGGCGAGCGAGCCCGGCTCGGGTGAGGTCCCCAACCCCGACGAGGACGTCATCGACGCCGAGGTCGTCGAGGACGAAGACGACAAGAAGTAAACGGAAGAGATCATGGCACGCAAGGACGACGAAGAGCCCACACCTTCGGAGAAGGACTCCGGAGTCGGACCTGACGGCGCCCCTGACAGCGCGAGCGCTGACAACGGTGACGCGGCAGCGTCGGAGGACACCTCCTCCGGCGCCGCCGGCGCCGGTGCCGGTGCCGATCAGGATGACCTCACGGTGGATGACATCCTCGGGGCCGCGCAGTCGGCCGATGCCGCTGCGGCCGAGGATGTCGTGTTGGCCGACCTGGAATCGGCACTGTTGACCGACCTCAAGCGCCTGCAGGCGGAGTACGCCAACTACCGCCGCCGCACAGAGGAGCAGCGCGAGATCGAGATCGAACGCGCCAAGGGGGCCGTCGCAAAGGGCTTCATTCCGGTGCTCGACGACCTCGACCGAGCCGAGAAGCACGGCGACCTCGAGGAGGGCACGCCCTTCTCAGCGATCGCGGACAAGATCCGTTCCGTGGCCGAACGGCTCGGCGTCACCTCCTACGGCGAAGCCGGCGAGGTCTTCGACCCGCAACAGCACGAGGCGATCTTCCAGCAGCCCACTCCCGGGGCTACCGAGACCACGATCCTCGAGGTCGTGGAGGTCGGCTATCGGCTCGGATCGATCGAGCTTCGCCCCGCGAAGGTCGTCGTCGCCGTGCCGGCTGAGTAGCACGGAGGACAACCGATGGCCAGTCAAGACTGGTTCGATAAGGACTTCTACAAGGTCCTGGGCGTCTCGAAGGATGTCTCCGCTGCGGACCTGAAGAAGACGTACCGCAAACTCGCACGCCAGTACCACCCCGACTCGAACGCGGGCGATGCCAAGGCCGAGGCCCGCTTCAAGGAGATCAGCGAGGCGTATGCCGTGCTCTCGGACCCCGAACAGCGCGAGGAGTACGACCAGATCCGTGCCATGGGCTCGGGTGCGCGCTTCACGGCAGGCGGCCAGGGCGCGGGCGGATTCGAAGACGTCTTCAGCCGGTTCGGTCAGAGCCGCGGCGGCTACAGCTACGAGAGCGCCGACTTCGACGACATCTTCTCGATGTTCGGTCAGGGCGGCGGCAGCTCGTTCGGCTCGGGACGGTTCGGACAGGCGTCCGGTGGCTACCGCGGGTACGGCGGTCCCACGCGCGGCGCCGACGTCACGGCGCGGACGACGATCGACTTCGTCACCGCGACCAAGGGTGAGACGATCACGCTGCAGTCCGAGGACGGTCAGCCGTTCAAGGTCAAGATCCCTGCTGGCGTCGCCGATGGTCAGAAGATCCGGCTTCGCGGACGCGGTCGGCCCTCGCCGGATGGCGGAGAGAGCGGCGACATCGTCGTGCAGGTCTCCGTGCGCCCGCATCCGGTGTTCACCCGAGACGGACTCAACCTGCGGGTCGTCGTCCCGGTGACCTACACCGAGGCGGTCTTCGGAGCCACGATCGAGGTCCCGACCCTCGGTGGCGACCCCGTGAAGCTGCGCGTAGCCCCGGGAACGCCCTCGGGGCGGGTCCTGCGGGTGAAGGGCCGCGGCGTGCAGACCCAGAAGGGCACCGGAGACCTCCTCGCCGAGGTGCAGATCGCGGTGCCGACACACGTCGACGGAGCGGCACGGGAAGCGTTGGAGAAGTACCGCGAGGCCGAACCGAAAGAGAATCCGCGAGCTGAACTGATCGCTCGCGCTGCTAGCTGACCTGCCATCGAGGACATCCGGATGCACGAAGACGAGATTGACGACGAGGCCCCGATCCTGGCGATCGCGGCAGCGGCCGAGCTCGCCGGCATGCATCCGCAGACCCTGCGCCAGTACGACCGGCTCGGCCTGGTCGTGCCGGCGCGCACGCAGGGCGGGTCTCGGCGCTATTCGCTACGCCACGTCGAACAGTTGCGTGAGATCGCCCGGCTCTCGGGTGAGGGAATGAGCCTGCCGGGAATCGCGCGGATCCTTGAGCTCGAAAACCGGGTGCGCGAACTCCACACTCGAGTTCGCGACCTCGAGGCCCGCGTCGAAGCGGAACTTGCCAGCAGGCCCGGGGCTCGTGTGTTCGCTGCGGGGCCAGGTGGTTCGGTGATCACTCTCCGGCACGGCCGGCGCGTGCGGCGCGCCACCGAGATCGTGCTGTGGCGCCCGCGCCACGCGCTGCCACCGGCATCCGACACCCCGGCCGGCGACGACTGAGTCGCGGTGCGGTCGCTGCGCTACTCTCATGCCGTGACAGCGACACCATCACCTGAGACGGCCGCGGCGCAGGCCGACACGCGCCGCGCTCACCGCATCGTCGTCGCCGAGGATTCCGGGTCCGACCACGAGCGAGCTCTCGAGTCGCTCAGTCTAGGCGTCGGAGCCGTCGCGTTCATCGGTGTCGCGCTGGTTGCGTTGGTCGTCTTCCGGTTCGAGAGCGCGCCGATATCCGGCCCGGGTTCAGTGGGCCAGTTCTCGGCGATCGCCTCGGCGGCTGCGGGCATCCTCGCCTTCGCGGCCGGCCGCTATGTCCTCCACGCCCGCCAGTCCGGCGCTCGCCGCCTCGGGGTGCTCGACTATCTGGATGCCGCGGCGCTCGCCTTCGCCCACGGCATCATCGCGCTGCTGTCGTGGACACTGCTCGCGGTGATTCTTGAGGACGCCTTCATCGGCGCGGAAGTGTATGCGCTGCCGCTGCTCGCCCTGTCGGGTGCCGCGGCCTCGGTGACCGCATACCTGGTCTTCTACTCGGCCACGCATATGGATCTGTCGCTGCTCGCCCTGATTCTCACGGTGTTCCTCATCGAGGGAGTGCTGGCGGCGATGCTGACGGCCAGCGACCCGTTCTGGTGGAGAGACAACCTTTCCGCGCTGGGAATGACGAACGACCTGTCGGCGATGACGTTCAACCTCACGCTCATCGTGGCGGGCTTCATCGTCACGACACTTGCGCGGTACGCGACCCGTGGCATCCCGACCTCGCACGCTCACGGCATCCGGTGGGTGCGGCTGTGCCTCATCCTGGTTGGGGTCTTCCTCGCCTTTGTCGGGGTCTTTCCGGTCAACGAGTTCTTCTTCATCCACACCGCGTTCGCCTCGGGCATGGCTGTCGTGTTCGGCGTGCTCGTGATCCGCCTTCCCGCCTGGATCCCCGGAATTCCTCGCCCGTTCGTCGCGCTCGGCTGGCTTTTCATCGCCGCGATCGTCGTGTTCGCGGTGTTCTTCGTGGTCCGCTACTACACCCTGACCGCGGTCGAACTGGTCGCGGGCATCCTCGTGTTCACGTGGATCATCCTCTTCATCCGCAACGCGGCAGCCTTGGAGACCGACATCAACGCGACGTGACAAGAGGCGCCGGGTGATCCTCGATGATCATCTCCGGTGCCCGCGCAACGACCAGCCAGGTCGGCAGGATCGCCACGCACATGATCGCGAGGATGCCGATGTCGCCGACCATCGCGACGGCGACGAACAGGGCGATCCAGCCGTCGCGGGCGATGGCAAGCGTGAACCCAAGCACCCCGCTGGCGATCGCGAGGCCGAATGGGATCGACGGCACGAGGGTATGGGCCAGCATCCCGAACGCGACGCCGAGAAAGATCGCCGGGAACACGCGACCACCGCGGAACCCGAAGGATGCGGCCACCACGAGTGCCGCAAGCTTGATCCCGACGACGGCGAGGAGCCCTGCCCAGCCGATCGTGCCGTCCAGCGCGATGAGTTGAGCGCTCTGCTCCAGGCCCTTGAAGAGGGTCAAGGGGCCACCGAGGGCGCCGAGCCCGCCGAGGAGCAGGCCCCCGGCGATGCTCAGAAGCAGCGGGTTCGGCATCCGTCGGCGCAGGAACGGATGTAGGGCCTTGAACGCAATGATCCCGACGAGCGCCACCGCGGCCCCGACTGCGGCGATGACGGATGCCGAGACCAGGTCGATGGCCTGTGGATCGGTGTACGGAGCGATGTTGGCGACGGCGCCCAGCCCGCCGCCGAGGACGAGAGAGGTGACTGTGCCGGTCGCGGCGGCGACGAGGGGAAGGAAGAGCTTGTCCCACAGCGCTCCTCCGCCGGAGGCGAGGGCGCCGGTGAAGACGAGCGCAGCTGCCACGGGAGTCCCGAACAGAGCGCCGATCGTGCCGGCAGCAGTCAGGATCACGACCAGCTGAGCAGGGATCGCGGGCCACAGGCGTGAGACGATCCACACCGCCAGGGCCGTGTTGATCGCGATGATCGGGCTCTCGGGGCCGAGGCTTACGCCGCCGATGAGCGTGAGCAGGATGACGACGATGATGCTCGGCACCGCACGGACCGGCTGCGGCGGTGCGATGAGCTCGACGGTCGCGGAGTCCTGGCCGCCGTGGCCCGGCATCTTCCAGACGACAAGCCCCACGAGGAATCCGGTGAGGGCTAGAACGCCGAAGATCCACCAGGGTGAGTCGCCGGTCGCGCCCAGAGACTCCGGCAGCGCCTCCCACACCCAGTGCACCCCAAGGTGCGCGACTTCATCGAGCGCCCACAGCATGACTCCCGACAGGATGCCGATGAGTGCGGCGGGGATCGACAGGGCTACGAGCGTGCGCGAGCTGGAAGCGAATGCCCACGGGTTCGGGTTCGTGACCATGCGGCTCACCCTAGTGCGAGGGAATGCTGCGCGATGCTTGGACTCTCGGCGAGCGCTCGCAGAGGTGGTTGTTCAGTTCAGTACGCTCGGCGACATGACCGAACAGCGTTGGCAGCGCATCACGTACTGGCCGCTGGTCATCGCCTCGCTCGCATTTCTCGTCGCGTACTCATGGCAGGTGATCGCGAACCTGCAGGGCGCGGAGTACGTCGTCATGCGCACAGTCATGGCTCTGACATGGGTGATCTTCGCTGTCGACTACCTCGTGCGGCTCGCGCTCGCCCCGCGGAAGGCTCCGTGGTTTCGTGGCCACCTGTTCGATCTCACAGTCGTAGTGCTGCCGGTGCTCAGACCACTCCGGCTGATCCAGGCGATGACCGAGATCCAGAAGATGTCCAAGGGTGACGCACTTCGCACGCAGGCCTCCATCCTCGCCGGCGGCACCGTCCTGATTCTGATCTGGATCTGTTCTCTGGGCGTCCTGGATGTCGAGAGGGCCGCGCCGGGGGCGAACATCCTGAACATCGGGGACGCGATCTGGTGGGCCTTCGTTACCGTGACGACTGTCGGTTACGGTGATTTCTACCCCGTAACCGTGGCGGGCCGCGTCATCGCCGTCGTATTGATGACAGTCGGTATCGGAGTCGTCGGAGTGGTGACGGCGACCACCGCATCGTGGTTCGTCGAACGTGCCGCTGCCGTCGGAGGCAACGACGATCAAGAGACAGCCACTCGGGGCCAGATCCGCGCCCTCTCGCGACAGCTCGAGGCGGCGGTGAAGGGTCTTCCGGCAGACGTTGAAAAAGTCATCCCCGGCCACAAGCACACCGAACCGCCGAAGGCGTGATCGCCAACAACCGATGCTCGAAGGCCCCGCGGTAGCCTGGCGCGGTGAGTTCCGCTCAGCCGTCTCCCGCGCCGCCCGCGCTGTCACCCATGCTCCGGGTGCTGGTGGGCCTCGCCGCGACGGTGATTGTCTTGGTCGGCCTCTCGTGGGCGCGCGAAATCGTCGGTCCGCTCGTACTCGCAGCCGTGATCGTGATCATCTGCCACCCACTGCACGGCGTGCTGCGCAGACGCGGATGGCCCCTGTGGACTGCCACCACGGCTGTCATCGTGCTTGCCTACGTCATCCTTACGGCGATGGCACTGCTCCTGTGGTTCGCCGGAAGCCAGTTCGCGCGTCTGGTCGTCGAGTATCTCGGGCAGTTGCAGGCAACGGTGACCGACATCGAGCAGTGGCTGGCCTCGATGGGCTGGGATCAGCGTGCCGCCGACACCGTGTCGTCCTTCCTTGAACCGACGAGGCTGCTGAGCGTCGCGACGTCGGTGTCGGGAATGGTCGTCGGAGTCGCGCTCGGTCTGTTCTTCGTGCTCGCCTACGTGATCTTCATGGCAGCCGACGCAGCTCGCTATCGGCGGCTGGGCGCGGTGTTCCAAGACTCCGTCACCGACACGCTTGCACGCATCCGCGCGTTCAATATCGGGACGCGGCGTTACTACATCGTCAACGCCATCTTCGGAGCGATCGTCGCAGTCATCGACGGGATAGCGCTCGCGGCCATCGGCGTGCCAGCTCCCGTAGTGTGGGCGATTCTCGCTTTCGTCACCAACTTCGTACCCAACATCGGGTTCGTCCTCGGACTCATCCCGCCGGCCGTGCTCGCCCTTGTCGTCGGGGGTTGGCCCCTGCTTCTGGCGGTGATCGCGATCTACAGCGTTGTCAACGTGGTGCTGCAGGTTCTCATCCAGCCGAAGTTCGTCGCTGACGCGGTGAGCCTCAGCCTCACGCTGAGTTTCTTCTCCGTCATCTTCTGGACGTTCATCATCGGGCCGCTCGGCGCGATCCTCTCCATCCCGTTGACGCTCTTGGTGCGCGCACTGATTCTCGAAGCCGATCCGAATGCCCAGGTTCTCCGGTGGTTGAGCGGTGATCGGGATGCGGCGCCAGAGAGCGCAGTCGGGCGAGATCGTCACGAAGACGAGCCCCCGGCCGCAGACAGCTCGACAGACGAAGGGTCGCCGGTCGAGCCCTCAGACCCGCCCAGCGACCCCTCGGACTGAGTTCAGGCGAGGAGCTTGGCCTTCGCCGCGGCGAACTCCTCGTCGGTGAGGACGCCGGCATCCTTGAGCGCAGCGAGCTTCTGAAGTTCGGCAACGACATCCACCGCGGGAGCCGCTGCCGGTGCGGGGGCTGCAGCCTGCTGCGCGGCGACGGCCTGCTGTGCCGCCTGCTGCATCGCCGCTTGCTGTTGCGCTGCCTCGTACTGTTCCTGCTCATACTGAGACTGTGCTTTGCGCTGCCTGTTGCCCGCCATCGCGCCCGAGACGGCGCTAGCTGTGCCGGCCACGACGGCGGTACGTGCGGCGAGGCCGATGAGGCCGGGTCGGCCGACTCGTCTAATCATGTCGATCTCCTGTTTCTCTCAGGCCTCTTCGGCCAGGTCCATGACGGCGTTGACGATGGGTGCAGGGATGCGCTCGGCGCTCAGGACCACTCCACCCGACGACGCGAGCTTGTCGGCGAGCCGGCGCGCGTAGACGAGTTCGAGGGCGACGATCGCCGCCGAGGTGCCCGGCTCGACGAGCTCGACAAGCTCCGCGATGTCTTCCTCACCGGTGATCCCGATCTCTGCGAAGTCGATACCACCGAAGCCGTACTCCTCGGTTTGCTCTTCGATCTCAATGACCTCCACCTCGCCTGATTCCGACTTCGACACGATCACGAAGTCGAGGAGACGAACGAGGCCGCCCTCAACGAGCTCGGCCAAGGCGGCTGCGGTATCGGGGCTCGGGCGATCGCCCTCGAAGCCGACGAGGTAGAGCTCGACCGGTCCGTAGCGGAACTCAGCCATGGTGGATCCTTTCGGGTTGATGACAGGGATGCAGGAGAAGTCAGAAGTACGCGAGTCCCTTGGCGATGACCACGACGCCGAGGATCAAGAGCACCACCCCCATGATGACGGCGTTCTCGCGTTCCAGCCAGGACCTGAGTGAGTCAAGCGGTCGGCGGAGGCGGTCGCGGGCCACAAGGAATCCGACGACGGGGACAACGATCGTCGAGGCCGCCAGGAGCACGTACACCGCGATCGCGCCCACGGCGTTGCCGACTGCCAGGTTCGAGGTGCCGATCACGACACCCGCAGCCGCACCCAGGACCAGGTTCTTCGGGTTCGCAGCGGCCAGCAGGATGCCGAGGCCGAGAGCGTCCCAGAACCCGAGTCGACCGATCCCCTGCATCCAGCGTGGAAGCTCCGGCGGCCGCCCGTGCGACCTCGCCTGCGACCGGAACTGATGAGCGGAGAGGCCAATGAGCGTGACACCGAGAAGGAGATGGATCCCGCCCTGTACGGGGCGAACGCCTCCCACGACAGGCGTCGAGATCACCGCAGCGCAGAGTAGGAAGACGATGACCGCGGTGAGGATGCCCAGAATCCACCCCGCGGCAAACCCGACTGAAGATGCTCGCGCCCGGGGTGAGAGCAGCAAGAGAATCGTCGCGATGATCGGGATCGGGCTGAGAGCGATGCCGAGTGCGAGAGGAAGCACCGCGCTGATCGCGTTGCCCATGTCGAACCTCCTGCGAGATGTTCCCGGCTCCATCATCGTCCATACGACACGCGCTCCCTCGCCGGAGCACCCGGGAGCGCCTCCCGGGACAGCTCGGGTCGCTCAGGTACAGTTGTGTCGCCGCATCCCGCGGTGCGACCGCCGTTCAGCAAAGGCAGCCCCTCTGTGACTTCCCTCGACGCGTCCGACGGCTCGCCGACCGGCGACCATCCCGGTGGCGACGGCCGCCTCACCGTGCTCATCGGTGCTGACACCTTCTTTCCTGACGTCAACGGCGCCGCGCGTTTCGCGGAGCGGCTCGCGGCAGGTCTGGTTGCTCGCGGGCACGACGTTCACGTCATGGCCCCAAGCAAGACGTGGGCGCAGCACGGCGTGTTCCGTGAGGTGATCGAAGGTCAGGAGATGACCGTTCACCGCATTCGCTCGTACCGGTGGTATCCGCACGACTGGCTGCGTTTCGTGTGGCCATGGCGCGCCAAGCACTACTCCCGCATCGTGCTCGATGACGTGAAGCCGGATGTCGTCCACATTCAGTCGCACATCGTGATCGGTCGCGCGCTGACCCGGATCGCGCGCGAGCGTGGAATTCCCGTCGTCGCGACCAACCACGTCATGCCGGAGAACATCCTCGATTACTCGGCGATGCCGAAGTCGTGGAACGACACGATCATTCGGTGGGCGTGGGCAGACGCGAACCGAACGTTCCAACTCACCCGTGTCATCACCACTCCTACGCGCCGCGCTGCCGACTATCTGGAGCGGGCGACGGGGATCACCGGCGTCATCCCGATCTCGTGCGGCATCGACATGCACAACTACACGCCTGACTTCAGTGCCCGTCCCGACAAGCGCGTGTTGTTCGTCGGTCGACTCACCAACGAGAAGCAGATCGATGTCCTGCTGCGAGCCATGACCAAGCTCGACCCCGCACTGGGGGCGACCCTCGACATCGTCGGCGGCGGCGACCAGCGCAAGAGCCTGGAAGCGCTGACTACGGAGCTTGGTCTCGGGGATCGCGTGACCTTCCACGGTCACACCTCCGAGGAGGAGTTGCGGGCGCTGTACTCGCGGGCAACAGTCTTCGCTATCGCCTCGATCGCCGAGCTCCAGTCGATCGCCACAATGGAGGCGATGGCCTCGGGTCTTCCGATCGTCGCGGCCAATGCCGTGGCACTCCCGCACCTGGTGCACGACGGCGAGAACGGTTATCTCTTCACGCCGGGCGATGACGATGAGCTGGCAGCGCGCCTCACTGATGTGCTCACCGCGGAGTCTGAGGAGCGCCGCCGGATGCAGCAAGCCTCTCTCGATGCCGTCGCCATCCATGACATCAACCGCACACTCGACACTTTCGAAGCGCTGTACCGCGGCGAACCCGTCCCGGAGTAGCAATGCACGTCGTGATGTTCGGCGACCAGCACGCCGAAACGCTCGGCGGCGCACAGGTGTCGATGCGGCTACAGCGCCGGTTCCTCGAGAAAGCCGGTCACACCGTCACGATCGTCGCGCCCCGCAGACACGGCCGGCGCTCGGCCCAGCATTCTGAGGACCCGGGATACGCCGACCTTCCATCCATCCCAGTGACCCTCGATCGCGAGTACTCGATGACGTGGCCGAGTGCCAGGGCCGATCGCGCCGTCGACGCGGTGATGGCCGGGCGGCTACCGGTCGACATCGTGCACGTGCAGGGTGACTTTTGGGGCGCGTTCCTCGGCCTACGCTTTGCCCGGCGCCACGGTCTTCCCGTGGTGTTCACGTTCCACAACCGGGTCGATGTCGGCATCCGCGCGGTCGCCCCATTCCCGGACCTCGTGCTGCGCGTTCTGAACCGGTGGGGCCGTCGTGCGCTCTCGGAACCTGCGGATGCGGGCGCCGACGGCTGGGCGTACCTACGCATGCTGGCGGCGTCGGCGGATGCCGTCACGGCGCCCTCGGCCCACTTCGCGCGCCGCCTTGAGGCCCACCGCGTCGCCCCCCATGTCGATGTCGTTTGGAACGGCATCGACGACGACGAACTGGCCCTGGCACTCAGCTCCCCGCGCGGGCTTCCCGAGTCCAGGTCTCCGCGCCTGGTGTGGGTGGGGCGGATGAGTCCCGAGAAGCGTCTGATTCCGTTCTTGGAGGCGGTGGTCGCGTCGGGAATCGACGCCGACATCGAAGTGATCGGCAACGGCGCGCAACGGGCTGCCGCTCAGCGGGTGGCCGAGCGTGCCCGTGCGTCGGTGTTCTTCCTCGGGTCGTTGCCCTACCGTGAAACGCTGCGACGCATCCGGTCGGCCGACGCCCTCGTCCAGACCTCGATCGGGTTCGAGACGCAGGGAATGACGATCTTCGAGGCTGCGACACTCGGAACCCCATCGATCGTTTGCGACCCGGACCTCGTGGCAGAACTCGGCTCTGGTGTGTGGGCAGTTCCGGATGACGAGACCGCAACCCTCGCTGAGGTCTTGCGCAGCGCCGTCGCCGACATCCGCGACGGCGCAGCGCCAGTGCCCGACCCGTCGATCGCCGAGAGATTCCGCCAGTCGTCGCGGACCGCGGCCATGCTCGAGGTGTACGAGGCAGCGAGAGCCCGGCACGCCGAGCGCTGAACCCGCGCTGGCACCGTCACGGCAGGCGTCGATAGTCGGTGGGAACGCGGCGAAAGCCGTCGGTGCGGACGGCGCGGAGCGCGGAAACCACGCCCCACACGGCAAGCGCTGACATGAAGAGGAGAATAATCATGTCAGAAACGCTATGATCGAATAATTCCCGCCACGAGTGGCGGAATGAGCATACGTCGTAGGATTCATGCCACCCTGGGTGCGCTGCCGAAAGTCGAGTCATCATGATCCGCACCGTTGCCACCGTCGTCCAGCCGGGCTTCGCGCCATTCGAATTCGGGCTGGCATGTGAGGCTTTCGGTCTCGACCGCTCCGGCGATGGCATCCGGGGGTTCGATTTCCGCATCGTGGCTGCGGAGCCGGGGCTCGTGCCGAGCAACCTCGGGTTCTCGATCACGGTCGACGAGGATCTATCGTTCGCGGAGACCGCTGATCTTGTGATCGTGACACCGGTGCCGCGCGAGAGATGGCACGAGGCCGACACCCGGGTATCGGCCGTCGTTCGACGCGCAGCCGAGCGCGGCGCGTGGCTCATGAGTGTGTGCAGCGGGTCGTTCGTCCTGGCGGCGGCGGGAGTGCTCGACGGTCGTCGTGCCACCACCCACTGGATGTACGCCGAGACCATGGCTCGGATGTATCCCCAGATCGACGTGGACCCCGATGTCCTGTACGTCCAAGACGGCCGCATCATCACGAGCGCCGGGACGGCGGCGGGGCTGGATGCCTCCCTGCACCTCATGCGCCAGGAACTCGGCGCAGAGGCGACGAACCGCATCGCCCGGCGAATGGTGGTCGCACCGCAGCGGGACGGCGGCCAGGCGCAGTTCATCGACAAGCCGCTGCCGGTGGCGGCGTCTCACTCCCTTGCTCCGGTGACCGACTGGATGCTCGAGAACCTCCGCGCCGATCTGTCGGTGGAACAGCTCGCCGCGCGAGCGCACATGTCGCCTCGGACGTTTGCCCGGCGCTTCAAGGCGGACCTTGGCGCGACACCGGCGGCGTGGCTTGCCCGCCAGCGCATCATCCACGCGCAGCGGCTGCTCGAGCGCACCGACCTGGGCCTTGACCGGATTGCGTGGGAGAGCGGATTCGGTTCCGCAGCGGTACTGCGTCAGAACTTTGCGCGGGTCCTGGGGATCACCCCGACCGCGTACCGCGCGCGCTTCCCCTCGGTATCGCAGGACCTCGCTCCGACCGGCTGAGGCTGTCCTCGTCTGCGGACGCAACGATCGGGCAACGGCGCCCTGTGGCGTGCTGCGGCTCCGATACACTCTGGCCATGTCGAGGGCTGGGGGACAGATGGCCGCGTCGCGGATCTCGGTATGGGCCGGCGTTGCTGCGCTGAGCGTTGCTCTGGTCGGGTGCACCCCGGCTAGCCAGCCCGACCCGACGCCTTCGGCATCCGCATCGACGGAGCCGTCCCCGGATGCCACCTCCGACGGGCCACCGATGACAGAGGCGCCCGCCGAGGAGATCGACCTCGACGCTCTCGCGTGCACCGACCTGCTCGATCTGGCCGTCGCGCAGGCCCAGTTCGGGGCAGACGCGCAGTTCATCGCTGAACTCGGACCCACGGAATTCGCGGGCATCATGGCGGGCCCTGTCGCAGAGACCGCGCTGACCGAAGCGACACAGAAGATCGGATGCATCTGGGGGATTCCGCAGAGCGACGGAGCTTTCACCGTCGTTGTTGCCGCGCTGCCGCAGGCATCCCGCGACACCCTCACCACAGCCCTCGGTACCAGTGTCTTTACGGGCACCTTGATCGGTACAGCTCCGGCATACACGTGGGAGCGCGACGACGCCCTCGGGATGTTCACGACCGTCTACGCTTTCGCGTCCCCACTCTGGGTGACTGTCAACGGCGCAGGCACGACGAGTTCGCAAACCGAGATCACCGGTGACGTGCTCAGTCACCTCCGAACGCTGTACCCCAGCCTCGGCGACTGAGTCCGATCGGCTCCCGCCGCGTCAGTGGCGGCTGTCGTCAGCGGCGCGGCGCGGCTGACGCTGCCCTCCGTAAGGCCACAGCGTCGGAGCGGGAGAGGACGCGCTTTGCTCGCGCGCGAGCGTCGGTCGCGGCATCCGTGAACGGACGACCGCGCGCGGGACCGGCGAGGTCGGCGAGCGAGGCGAGGGTCTTCTGGAGCCGGATGCCGACCTCCACCACTCCGGCACCGTCGCGAGCGATCGGGCGGAACGCGTCCTCGACGAGGTCGCCGAGGGTGACGGGCTCGACGGTGACATGGCCGTATGGTGTGTCGTCGTCGGCCTCGGTCTGCAGCATGTTCTCGAACACGCGACTGAGGGCAGCGAGGACGTCGATAGCGGTACCTGGGTCGTTGGTCGAGGGTGAGAGCGCGCGGCTCGCGATCTCAGATAGGGCGATCATCCCCAGTCGCGGGTCCTGGTCGTAGCTTCGGTGGGACTCGATGTGGAATGCGTTGGCGACTTTCGAACGGACCTCTTCATCAACGGTGCCGGCAACCAGCGCGAGGGGGCTGGCCGCGTCGACGACTGTCCCCGGCAGTGCGCGGACATGAATCGTGAGCTCTCGAGCTTCGGCCACCGCTTCCAGGCGGCCGAGGTCGATGTGCGTAACGTATCCCGCGCGCTCTGGCCTCACCGAGGCGCCGGTCACCGTTCGCGGGTCCTGCCGGCGGGCACCCAGGCTCGGACGATTCGCGTACTGGGACGTCGTGCGCTGGGCCGCCGATTCGACGCGGTCGATGATGTCCGACATACGCCCGAACGATCCGAGATGTGAGATCCACCGCAGGAGCACGACCACGACGATCACGATGACCACCAGCGTGCCCGCGAACAGAATCGCCTGGCCCTGGTCGCCGTAGTAGCCGGTTGAGATCGCGATGATTCCCACCATCGAGAAGACGAACGCGCCGATGAAGGTCGACAGCACGTTCTGCGACGTGGGGTCGGCAACCAGGAGCTGAGTTGCACGGGGCGTAGCTACCCGTGACGCCGAACCGTAGGCCGTGACCATCGCAGTCAGGGAGAACGTCGTGACGGCGAGCATCGAGCTCGCGACGATCTGCAGGATTTCGTCGACCGACCCCTGGCCCAGGTTGACGGCGAGATCGGGAAGCAGCGGCTCGAGGAACCCCGCCGCGAGGGCGAGCAGCACGGCGGCGAGGCTGAACAGCGAGGCCCGGAACCACACCGCGCGGGTCATCTGGGTCAGAAACACCCTCACGTTTGTCATCGTCGGCTCCGCATGAGAACCCACGCTATCCCGAGGCCCCGCTTATCGGCGGAGCTCTTCCCGAATCGACCACGCGGTGATAAAATTGAGTCAGAACGGCTCAAGTTTGAGCTCACGCAGATTTCGGCGGACGAACCGCCACCCACGTCGCCGCACAGGAGGCATCATGCAGACCACCCCGATGGCCGACCAGGACGAGCAGCAGAGCGCGCTCGAACAGTTCGGTATCAACCTCACCGACCGTGCCCGCCAGGGCAAACTCGACCCCGTCATCGGGCGGGATGCCGAGATCCGGCGTATCAGCCAGGTCCTGACCCGCCGCACCAAGAACAATCCCGTCCTCATCGGCGAACCGGGCGTCGGCAAGACTGCCGTCGTCGAGGGTCTCGCTCAACGCATTGTGGCGGGGGGTGTTGCCGAGAGCCTCCGGGGCAAGGAGCTCATCGCGCTCGATATCTCGGCGCTCGTCGCCGGCGCCATGTACCGCGGGCAGTTCGAAGACCGTCTCAAGAAGGTGCTCAAAGAGATCACCGACTCCGAAGGTCAGATCATCACCTTCATCGACGAACTCCACGTGCTCATGGGCGCGGGCGGTGGCGAAGGATCGGTCGCGGCATCCAACATGCTCAAGCCGATGCTCGCTCGCGGCGAGCTGCACATGATCGGGGCGACGACCCTCAACGAGTATCGCGAGTTCATCGAGAAGGATGCCGCGCTCGAGCGCCGCTTCCAGCAGGTTTACGTCGGCGAACCCAACGTCGAAGACACCGTCGCGATCCTTCGCGGACTCAAGGAGCGATACGAGGCACACCACAAGGTCGCGATCTCGGATAGCGCGCTGATCGCGGCGGCTGCCCTGTCGCACCGCTACATCCCGAGCAGGCAGTTGCCCGACAAGGCCATCGACCTCATCGACGAAGCAGCATCCCGGTTGCGGATGGAGATCGACTCGGCACCGCTGGAGATCGACGAGCTGCGCCGCCATGTCGACCGGCTCAAGCTTGAGGAGCTCGCTCTCAAGAAGGAGAAGGATGACGCGTCGCGCGAGCGCCTCGAGAAACTGCGCGCGGACCTGAAGCGCGAGCAGGACAAGCTCTCGGAGCTGCAGGCCAAGTGGGAGACCGAGCGCTCGATCCTCAACCGTGTCGGTGAACTGAAGACCCGCCTGGATGCGGCGCGCATCGAGGCCGAGCGCGCTCAGCGCGAGGGTGACCTGGAGCGCGCGTCGCGGCTGCTCTATGCCGAGATCCCGGCGCTCGAGCGCGGGATCATCGAGGCCGAGAGCATGGAACCCAGCGAAGACCGGATGGTCAACGAGCAGGTCACCGAGGAAGACATCGCGGCTGTCATAGCCGGGTGGACCGGTATTCCGGTGGGGCGCCTGCTGCAGGGCGAGAGTGAGAAGCTCGTGCACCTCGAGGCCGAGCTCGGCAAGCGCCTGATCGGGCAGAAGGAGGCAGTGAAGGCGGTCGCCGATGCGGTGCGCCGATCGCGCGCCGGGATCAGCGACCCGAACCGACCGACAGGCTCGTTCCTGTTCCTCGGCCCCACGGGAGTCGGCAAGACCGAGCTCGCGAAGGCGCTCGCCGCATTCCTCTTCGACGACGAGCACGCCATGGTGCGCATCGACATGTCGGAGTACGGCGAGAAGCACTCGGTTGCCCGGTTGGTGGGTGCCCCTCCCGGATACATCGGTTACGAGCAGGGTGGACAGCTGACGGAGGCTGTACGGCGACGTCCGTACAGCGTCGTCCTGCTCGACGAGGTCGAGAAGGCGCATCCGGAAGTGTTCGACATCCTGCTGCAGGTGATGGATGACGGTCGCCTTACTGACGGCCAGGGTCGCACCGTGGACTTCACGAACGTCATCCTCATCTTGACCTCGAATCTCGGTTCGCCGATCCTCATCGACCCGACGATGCCGCTGGAGCAGAAGCGCTCACAGGTACTCGCTCTGGTGCGCCAGGCGTTCAAGCCCGAGTTCATCAACCGGCTCGATGACATCGTCATCTTCCAGGCGCTCTCGCAGGACGATCTGGCCCAGATCGTCGAACTGACGGTCGACCGACTGCAGCAGCGCCTTCACGAGCGTCGACTCACCCTCGCGGTCACCCCGGACGCACGAGGGTGGCTTGCCGAGCGGGGCTACGACCCGGTGTTCGGTGCTCGTCCGCTGCGCCGTCTCATCCAGTCCGAGATTCAGGATCGCCTGGCGATGGCGCTGCTGTCGGGCGGGGTACGTGACGGAGACCTCGTCCGGGTGGATGTTGCGGTCGACGGGGACTCGCTGGTCCTGACCAGTAATGGACCGGCCGCCGCCCCGACGCCGCGTCCGGGCGAGGATGACGACATCATCGAAGCCGAACTGATGGACGACTGACGCCGAGAAACACCGCGGGGCTCGAGATCAGATGATGACCTCGAGCCCCGCGCCTATGCCCCGTGCGATCAGGCGTCGGCCAGAACTGTCTCCGACAGCGGCCGGCGGGTGCGTGGCGCGGCCTCGCGTTCGCGGACCGCCTCGTCTGCCGCGTCGAGATCGCCGAGGTTCCCGACGGCCATGACGGTGAGCGGGCGAACCGTCTCAGGGAGCGAGAACGCGGCAGCGATGGCGGCGCGATCGAACCCTCCCATCTGATGGGTCATCAGGCCGTCGGCGTGTGCCTGCACGGTGAAGTAAGCAGCGGCCTGGCCCGCGTCATACTCGGCCCACGGCAACTCCACGCCGTCGTGCTCGGTATCGGCAAGGAAGACCACGAAGGCTCCCGCCGTGATCGCCCAGACCCGGTTGAACCCCGTGAGCGCATCCGAGATCTGCGAGAACGTGTCAGTTCCGCGCCGTGCGACGATCATTCGCCATGGCTGGGTGTTTGCCGCCGACGGGGCCCAGCGCGCAGCCTCGAGGGCTGCCGACAACGCTGACTCGTCGACGGGGCGCTGATCGTCGAAGACCCGAGTGCTGCGGCGGTTCGCGAGGACATCGAGCAGGGCATTGGACGGGGCGATGGTGGTCATGATTTCTCCCGGTGTTGAGGAATGTGGGAACGGACCCCGTCGTCCTTTTCCGTCAACACCGAGTTCCGGTTGGTATTCCCCGCGCCGCGTCAGGCTCCGTTCATCCGGTCTCGCCACTCCAGCAGCGGCTTCACGGGGGAGAGGTCGTAGTCCGGCCCGTCAATCGACGGGATGATGAATCGCACCCCGAGCGGATGCAGCCGCTCCAGGGCATCCTGTTCCAGCAGCGGCCCGAATCCGCGCGGCGTGAAGCCCGTCGCGATCTCGATGTCGGCGGGATCCCGATTGACGCGGGCACACCAATCGTGAAGTACGTCGAGCTTGTGCGGGATCTTCTCAATCGGCGTGAACGTATGCCAGATGGCGGCGTGCTCGGCTACGAGCCGGAGTGTCTTCTGTTCGCCCTGTCCGCCGATGAGGATCGGGATGTCCCGCGTCGGGGCCGGATCCAACAACTCCCACCGGCGACGGATGCGGCCGAGGTCGTCGCGCAGATCGTTCAGCCGTGATCCGACAGTGCCGAACTCGTAGCCGTACTCGAGGTAGTCCTTCTCGGCCCAGCCGGAGCCCGTGCCGAAGATCAGCCGACCCGTCCCGCCTCTCGCACTGATGTGATCGACGGTGCGGGCCATGTCGGCCTGCAGGTCGGGGTTGCGGTACGAGCTGCAGTTGACCAGCGGGCCGAACTCCACGCGATCCGTGAGTTCGGCGATCGAGGCGAGCATCGTCCACGCCTCGTAGTGTGCGGCCTCCAGCGGTTCGGTGAGCGGGAAGAAGTGATCCCAGTTGAAGATCGCGTCGACTCCCAGATCTTCGGCGCGAAGGATGGCATCGCGGATCTGGGAGTAGGAGGCATGCTGGGGCGCGAGCTGCACGCCGACGCGCACGGGGCGATGCTTTGCGGGGTGGGTCGTCATCCTTCGAGTATCGTCCGATCCGGTCGTGACGGACCCGCGGTTGCGCCGCTCGGAAGTCTGCGGAATCTTTCCGGCTGCCGACCCACTCACCCGGCGATGCGCGCAGATACCGTCAGGGCATGACGATTGCAACAGCTGACCTGTTCGATGAACGCGGCGACGAGCTCGATTCGCTCGGCATCCAGCTGCAGGACATCGGCGGCCGGATCGAGTTCGACGGGCCCATCCGTACGGTCCGCTGCCATCGCGACAACGCCCTGGTGAAGGCGATCCTCGCAACCACAGGGCACGGAGCCGTGTTGGTCATCGACGGCGGAGGCTCGTTGGAGTCTGCGTTGGTCGGAGACCTCATCGCGGCGTCCGCTGTCGAGAACGGTTGGACCGGAGTCGTTGTTTACGGGGCGGTCCGCGATCGGGAGGCGATCCGCCAGCTCGACATCGGCCTCAAGGCGCTGGGCTCCAACCCACGTAAGAGCGCCAAGGACGGTGTCGGCGAGGTCGATGTTCCGGTCGAGATCGGCGGCGTAACGTTCACCCCGGGCAAACACGTGTGGGCGGATGCCGACGGCGTGCTTGTGGAGCGGTAGCGCGGCGATGCCTCAGTAGTCGTGGTCGGGCCAGCCGTCAGGCCCGTGCGAACCTGCCGCGTAGTCCTGCAGCGGGACATCACCGGCTGCCCAGGCGTCAAGCACCGGCTGCACGATGCGCCAGCACTGCTCGGCGGCATCCCCCCGCACCGACAGGGTCGGATCCCCATCGAGAATCTCCGAGAGGACTTCGGCGTAGGCCAGAAGCGCCCCCTCGCCGAGATCGGCGCTGAGCTTTGCCCACGTGAGCGCGAACGGGTCTTCGCTTCCATTGACGTTCAGCCCCAGCGACATCCGGTCGGGCCCGAGCGTGAACCGCAGCCGCGACCCGTGGGTCGCGCCCGTGAATCCGTCAGGGAGGTGCCGAACCGGGCGGAAGCGGATCAAGATCTCCTTGACCGGGTCACCGACCGCCTTGCCGGAGCGCAATGTGATGGGCACGCCGGCCCAGCGGTTGTTGCGGACCTCGAGCACGACCTCAGCAAGCGTCTCGGTGTCGCGGTCGGGTACGACGCCTGGTTCGTCCACGTAGTCGGGGAGTTCTCGCCCATCGATCGATCCAGCGGTATAGCGACCGCGGCGAGATGAGCCGACGGGGTCGTCGTTCCAGATGTGGGTCGCAAGAAGCGCCGATGTCGTAGCTCCCCGCAGGTCCTGCTCGCCGAGGGTCGCCGGCGGCTCCATCGTGACCAGGGCCATCAACTGCAGCAGGTGGCTCTGGATCATGTCGCGAAGCGCGCCGGCCTTGTCGTAGTACCCGGCGCGACCCTCGAGCCCCAGCTTCTCGTCATAGGTGATGTCGATCGACTCGATGTGCTCGGCAGACCACACCGGCTCGAGGACCCGGTTCGCGAATCGTGCGCCGATGATGTTCAGCGACATCGACCGTCCCAAGAAGTGGTCGACCCGGAACACCTGGCTTTCGGGCACGAGGGCCGCGAGCTTCGCGTTCAGCTCGTGGGCGCTCGTTGCGTTGCTGCCGAAGGGCTTCTCGAGGGCCAGGATGAGGCCGGGCGGCAGGTCGACGGCAGACAGTGACTCGCACGCCTTCGCGGCGATCGCCGGGGGCACCGCGAAGTAGAGAGCGATGCGGCCCTCCGTTTCCGAGAGCAGCGCTGTGAGGTCATCGGGCGCGGTGATATCGGCCTTCGTGTAGGTAGTCTCGGCGACCTTCTCGAATGCCGCCGCAGAGTCGCTCGAGGCGAAGGCGTCGCGTACGACCTGCTGCCAGTGCGCGTCGGTCCAGTCATCCATGCCTGCGCCGCGAAGACGGACGCGCCGCTGCGGCTGCCTGGACAGAAGCTGCCCGAGCGCGGGAAGCAGCAGGCGGGAGGTGAGGTCGCCCGAGGCGCCGAGGATGAGGAGGGTCGTCGTCTGGTCGGCCATGCCGCCACCCTATCGACGCCTCGTGAACCGCGACCAGGGGCTGGTCCAACTCGGAGCGGATTCGTATCGAATCCTCGCTATACCGCGGGCAAGGCATCGCGGACTGACAGAATCGGGTCATGGCTGCCCCGATCGAGGACTACGCGATTCTGAGCAACTGCCGCACGGCTGCGCTTGTCTCCCGAGAGGGAAGCATCGACTGGCTGTGCCTGCCGAGATACGACTCTCCGTCGATCTTCGGAGCGCTGCTGGGCGAACAGAAGCACGGCCACTGGACCATCCGCGCTGCCGACCCCGACGCCACGGTGACCCGGTACTACGAAGACGACACGTTCGTGCTCGTCACCCGCTGGGAGACACCCACCGGTGTGGCTGAGGTGCGAGAGTTCATGCCGATCGACGGCGGTCGGGTGGAGCTCGTGCGTCGCGTCGAGGGCGTCTCCGGGCACGTTGACTTCACAACGGAGCTGCGGATGCGCTTCGACTATGCCCGTGCGCTGCCCTGGGTCCGCCAGGTGGGCAGCCATGTTGCGCCGGCACTGCTGGCCATCGCGGGCCCGGATGCCGTGCTGGTGCGCGGTGTCGAGATGAACCCCGACGACCATGTCCACCGCGGATCGTTCACGATCGAATCGGGCAGTGGCGTGGATCTGACCCTGACCTGGTTCCCGTCTCATCTCGAGGCGCCGGATCCCGCCGACGTCGACCGGATGCTCACCCACACGCTGCACTGGTGGCGCGAGTGGGCAGGCCGCGTCGACCACGACGGGCCCTTCGAAGACGAGGTGGTGCGCTCGCTCATGGTACTTCGGGCGCTCACGCACGAAGACACGGGCGGCATCGTCGCGGCGGCTACCACCTCCCTTCCCGAGGACTTTGGGGGAGTACGCAACTGGGACTACCGCTATGTATGGCTACGCGATGCGGCGTTGACGATCGAGGCTCTGATCTCGCACGGTTTCCTACGGGTGACTGCCCGGTGGCGGCAGTGGCTGTTGCGGGCGATCGCGGGTGACCCGAAGGAACTGCAGATCATGTACGGGCTTGCAGGGGAACGCGATCTCACAGAACGTGAGCTGACCTCCCTTCCCGGGTACCAGGGCGCGGCCCCCGTGCGGATCGGCAACGGGGCACAGGTGCAGTACCAGGGTGATGTCATCGGAGAGGTGATGGTGGCCCTTGAGGCGGCGCGTGTCGCCGGGGTCGAAGAGACCGACTTCTCGTGGGCGCTGCAGAAGGCGATGCTCGCGTTCGCCGAGCGTCACCTCGACAAGCCTGACAACGGCATCTGGGAGATCCGTGGCGAGCCGCAATTGTTCACCCACTCGCGAGTCATGATCTGGGCGGCTTTCGACCGCGGAGCGCGCGCCGTGCGTGAGTTCGGGCTGTCGGGCGATCTCGAGAAGTGGGAGCGATTGCGCGATCGGATGCGGAACGAGATCGACGAGCGCGGCTTCGACGCCGAGCGCGGACACTTCGTGCAGCACTACGGCACGACAGAGGTGGATGCGTCGCTCCTGCTGCTCGCGCAGGTCGGATACGTGGCCCACGACGATCCGCGCATGCTCGGGACCGTGGCCGAGATGGAGCGCACGCTCATGGTGGATGGGCTGCTGCACCGCTATCGCACGGAAAGTGGTGTGGACGGACTCGCCGGCACCGAGCATCCGTTCCTGGCGTGCTCGTTCTGGCTCGTGGAGCAGTACGCGAACAGCGGCCGTGTCGATGACGCGATGGCGCTCATGACCCGGTTGTGCGGCTTCGCGAACGATGTCGGACTGCTCTCGGAGGAGTACGACGTGGACGGCAAGCGGCAGGCGGGGAACACGCCGCAGGCGCTCTCGCACCTCGCGCTCGTTCGCGCCGCCGATGCGCTGGCCGGCCACCACGGCCGCGCCGCCGACCGGGAGTAGTGCCGTGCGGTCGCGCCCATCGTGCAATCGGCGTCGATCCCGCCCCGAAAGCGGAGCAGGACCGACGCCGATTCTCAGGCGGTTTCTAGATCAGGGGGTCTTGAGCGCCTCGCGCCACGAGACGCGAGCGCCCATCCGCAGGATCGAGCGTTCGTAGATCTTCGCCGCCAACACGATCGCGGCGACGCAGGTGGCGATGAGGATGACCAGCGACAGGATCGGCTCCCACCACTGCGCCTCCCCGAGGTACAGGCGAAGCGGCATCCCGACCGGCGCCGAGAACGGCACATACGACATCACGGTCAGCACGACGGGGTTGTCGTTGAAGAAGATCACGAGGAAGTACGGGGCCATGATGAGCATCGTCAGCGGCGCGGTCGTCGAGCCGATGTCTTCCATCCGCGAGACGAGCGAACCCGCCGCCGCGAACAGCGACGCGAGGAGCACGAACCCGAAGAGGAAGAAGATCGCGAACCAGGCGATCGGGGCGCCAAGGCCCTGGAGGACCTCGCTCTGCCCGGTGACGATCAGGCCGACCACGGCGATCGTGGCCAGCAGCAAGATCTGCGCCATCGCCAAGATGGTGTTTCCGATGATCTTGCCCGCCAAGAGTGTTCGCGCCGGCATAGCGGACAGAAGCAGCTCCACGACGCGGGTCTGCTTCTCTTCGACGACGCTCTGGGCGATGGTTCCGCCGAACAAAGACGCCGCCAGCAGGAAGACGACTCCGAACCCGATCGAGACGAAGTACCGCAGGGCGAAGTCGACAGTCGCCGGGTCGAGCAGTTTGACTGACGGCGACTCCGACAGGCCCATCAGCAGCGACGTCGGTGGCGAGTCCTCGGTGATGACGACCAAGCCGGTGGGCGAGGAGGCGTCATCGACAACAGCCGCGCTGACCTCACCGCTGCGGACGAGTGCTTCCGCGGCATCCTGGTCGGCGACCTGCGTCACCTCAACCCCGGGAACCTTCTCCACTGCAGCCGCCGTCGAGGAGGTGACTGCGACCTTGGTGGCGGACGGATTGCCGGCAGAGAACCCACCCCAGATGACGGCGGCGAGCGCGATCAGCAGGGTGATGACCGTCGAGATCACGAAGGCGCGGCTGCGCAGCTTGGAGCCCACTTCGCGTTCGGCGACGAGCCAGACGTTCTGGAAGCCTCGGGGCGTGGATGTCGAAGCGGCGGTGTTCACTGGATGACCTCCTTGAAGATCTGCGCGAGCGTCGGGCGAACCGGGGCAAAGCTCTCGATGCTCGCCTCGCTCGCTGCGCGTTGCAAGATGCGCTGTGCGGCGGCGTCATCCGCCGCATCGAAAAGGGCGTTCCCGCCGTCGAACTCGACCACCGTGATGTCCGGCTGGTCGCGCAGCCAGCCGAGGTCGCCGGCGGTGCGCAGTTCGTAACGGTGTCCCGAGTGCTGCTGGCGCAGGTGTTCACTGCTGCCGGCGGCGCGGATCTCGCCTCCGGCGATGATGACGATGTCATCGCAGAGGCGCTCGACGACGTCGAGCTGGTGGGACGAGAACAGCACCGAGACGCCGGCAGCTGCCCGGCGGTGCAAGACGTCGGCTACCACGTCGACCGCGAGCGGGTCGAGCCCCGAGAAGGGCTCGTCGAGGATCAGCACGTCGGGCTCGTGCACCAGCGCCGCTGCGATCTGCGCCCGCTGCTGATTACCGAGCGAGAGCTTCTCGACAGTGTCGTTCAGGCGTTCCCCGAGTCCCAGCTGCTCGAGCAGAGCCGTAGCGCGGGTCTCCGCCTCGCCCTTGTCGAAGCCGTGCAACCGCGCCAGGTAGGTGATGTGCTCACCGACCTTCATCTTCGGGTAGAGCCCGCGCTCTTCGGGCATGTACCCGAAACGGCGTCGGTCGGCAGAGGTCAGCGCTGCACCATTGATGGTGACCGACCCCGCATCCTTGGCAAGCACCCCGAGGATGATGCGCATCGTCGTGGTCTTTCCCGCACCGTTCCCTCCCACGAAGCCGGTCAACCGGCCGGGCCTGACAGCGAACGACAGATCGTTCAGAACACGGTGCGCGCCATAACTCTTGGTCACGTGCGACAGCTCGAGCATGTTGCTCCTCTCACTCGGTTCTTCCAGGCTAGGAAGCTCCGCCTCGCCGCGCATCCGCCTCGAGGCGGGTTCGCGCCCTCCCTCGTACGGGGGATTCGACTCCGTTCAGGACAGCCCGTGGCGGTAGGCATAGACGACGGCGGCTACGCGGTCGCGGACGCCGAGCTTGAGCAACACATTGGAGACGTGGGTCTTCACCGTTGCCTCGCCGATGATCAGGTGCGCCGCGATCTCAGCGTTGCTCATCGCCTGCGCCATGAGACGCAGCACCTCCGACTCTCGTTCAGTGAGGTCAGCTGCCGCCGTCGGTGTCGGTGTCGGCGCTGCAGCGGCGAACCGTGCGATGACGCGGCGAGTCACCTCCGGGGCCAGGAGTGCGTCGCCTGCCGCCGCGACCCGCACGGCGGCCTGCAGCTCCTCGGGTGCTGCGTTCTTGAGCAGAAAGCCGCTGGCCCCGGCCTCGAGGGCCTCGAAGAGGTAGTCATCCCGATCGAAGGTGGTCACGATCACGACGGCGCACTCGAGCTGGGGGTCGGCGACGATCTGGCGTGACGCTGCGAGACCTCCCATTCCGGGCATCTGTACGTCCATGCAGATGACGTCAGGCCTGAGATCGGATGCCGCCCGCACCGCCTCCTC